>NZ_JBSGZO010000118.1:0-20547 GCF_053611045.1 Streptomyces sp. NPDC054841
AGCCGGACCCGGCCACCGCTCGCCGGACCGTCCAGCGGGGTGCGCCCGCCCCGGCAGAGCTCGGCGACGGCGGGCGGCGGCAGCGGTACGCCGACGGCGCCTCCCGGATTCACGGCGATGCCGAGCTGCGGGGGCAGCCCGCGCGCGAACTCGACCGCGGGCGCGACGGTCCCGGAGAACCGGTCGCCCACACAGGCGAGGAACTGCTGCTGGGAGCTGAAGACGGGGACGTAGGGGACACCGTCGATGTCCAGGGTCGGCAGATCGAGGCTGGGGCTGTCCGGTCCGCCGCCGTTCGGCAGCGGGACCCACACGGCGCTGCGGCCCAGCACCTCGACGAGCCGGCCACCCGCGGCGGGGTTGCCGACGGAGGCGGCGAGGGCCTCTTCCAGCTCATTGGCGGGCCATGTCGTGTCCACGTGCGATCCCTGCTTCCCCGTCCGGCCCTTTTGGCGGGCCGCGATGTCCTGCGGAAGCAGGGTAGCGGTAGTGCGGGCCGGAACCGCCGGGGGCGAGCCCCCGGGCTCCCGATACCGCCGGGCGGGCCGGTGTGTCCATCCCCAGTCGCCGGACAGGTCCGAACGGAGCCGCGCCACCATTGAGGCGCCGGTCCGGGGTCCGGGGCGGAGCCCGAGCGAGGCCTGGGGCAAGCCACCAGCCATCCCCGTACGGCCTTCGGCCGTGTCCTCAATCGCCGGACGGGCTGGAAAAATCGAGCCCCGCTGGGCCCCACGCCCGCAGGCCGTAGGGCGCGTAGGGCGTAAGGGGAAGTTTGAGTCGCGGGTCCGGAGCCTCGGCGCGGGGCCCAGGGGCGGAGCCTCAGTCCGGGGGACCACGGGCGGAGCCCAGCGCCGGATCCGGGGCAGCGCCCCGGCACGGGGTCCACGGGCAGCGCCCGAGCGCAGGGTCCACGGGCGGAGCCCCAGCGCGGGATCCAGACCGGCGCACCAGCGCCGGATCCGGGGCAGCGCCCCGGCACGGGATCCGGGGCAGCGCCCCAGCGCGGGATCCACGGGCAGCGCCCCAGCGCGGGATCCGGGGCAGCGCCCCAGCGCGGGATCCACGGGCAGCGCCCCAGCGCCGGATCCAGGCCGACGCCCCAGCGCGGGGTCCAGCACAGCCCCCCAGCGCGTCCCGGGGCGGACCCAGAGGTCAGGCCGGCTCGTCGAAGCCGATGCGGCGCAGCGTTCGCGCCGCGTCGCGGTCCAGCAGGACCGCCGAGGCGCAGCCCGCGGGCAGGCGGCCTCGCTGGGCGTCGCGGACCAGGCGGCCCACCGCCCGGCGGTGGCGGGCGAAGGCGTACCCGGAGACTCCGCGGCCGCGCTCCCGCTGGCCCGCGCGGGCGACGTGCGGGGTGACGTCGAGCAGGACCAGATGGAGGGCACGGCCACGGCGGCGCGCCTCGTGGGCCAGCCAGCGCCGTACCCAGGACTGGGTGCCGCAGTCGTGCACGATCACGCTCGCGCCGGAGCGCAGGGCACGCCAGAGCCCGCCGTAGTGGGCGACCCGGACCAGGGGGCGGTACACGGCGTACGGCAGCAGCCTGGGCATCCGCCGGTCCCAGCGGTCCCTGGTGTCCTGTGAGTCGATCCCGCCGGCCTCGGCCGCGCGCCGTATCAGCGTGGACTTGCCGCTGCCCGGCAGCCCGGAGATCACCACCACGTCTCCCGGGCCGAAGACCAGGCTTCGTGGGCCGCGCCCCGCGCGGTCCCGCAGGTCGCGCACGACGGGTGCGGGCGCGGCAGCGCCCAGCAGCCCGCGCGAGGGCACGCCCGGCCGGGCGGGCACTCCCGCCGGGGTCAGATATGCACCGCTCCGCTGCACCGTCATCGCTCTCCCCCTGTCAGGTCACTTCGACCCTGCCCAAGAAGCTTAAAGAAAAGGTAATGACCAACAAGTGATTTGCCGATCGGAGCACCCGTGCAATGATGTGCCCGCCAACTGCATACCGGCCGCTTGAATCCGCGCGGGAGAGTCCTGGCCACTGTGTGTGCCGGGCGCCGAAGGAGCAAGTCCCTCCCTTGAATCTCTCAGGCCCCGTACCGCGCGCGATGAGGCAGATCTGAAAAGCGGGCCGCAGCTCCTGTGGCTCCACCCAAGGTGCAAGTCACGACCTCCCCCACGTGTGGTCGTGATGAACCTCTCAGGTTTCGATGACAGATGGGGAGGATCGTCCTCGCCAGTCATGCCCTGGGAGCCCCATCCATGAGCAACGCCCCCCGTCTCACCGCCCTCGATGCCCTGCATCGCTCACTGGGCGCGACCATGACCGATTTCGCCGGCTGGGACATGCCGCTGCGGTACGCGAGTGAGCGCGACGAGCACAACGCCGTACGGACCAAGGCCGGTCTTTTCGACCTCTCCCACATGGGTGAGATCACCGTCACCGGGCCGCAGGCCGCCGCCCTGCTGGACTACGCGCTGGTCGGCAACATCGGCGGCGTCGCCGTGGGCCGCGCCCGCTACACCATGATCTGCCAGGAGAACGGCGGAATCCTCGACGACCTGATCGTCTACCGGCTCGGCGAGCAGGAGTACATGGTCGTCGCCAACGCCTCGAACGCGCAGATCGTCCTCGACGCCCTGACCGAGCGCGCCGGAGGCTTCGACGCGGCCGTACGGGACGACCGCGACGCGTACGCGCTGATCGCCGTCCAGGGCCCCGAGTCCCCCGGCATCCTGAAGTCGCTCACGGACGCCGATCTGGACGGGCTGAAGTACTACGCGGGCCTGCCGGGCACGGTCGCCGGCGTCCCGGCGCTGATCGCCCGTACCGGCTACACGGGTGAGGACGGCTTCGAGCTGTTCGTGGCCCCGGCCGACGCCGAGAAGCTGTGGCAGGCGCTGACCGACGCGGGCCGGGACGCCGGCCTGATCCCCTGCGGCCTGTCGTGCCGCGACACGCTGCGCCTGGAGGCGGGCATGCCGCTGTACGGGCATGAGCTGACCACCTCGCTCACCCCGTTCGACGCGGGTCTGGGCCGGGTCGTGAAGTTCGAGAAGGAGGGCGACTTCGTGGGCCGTACGGCCCTGGAGGCCGCCGCCGAGCGTGCGGCCGCCAACCCGCCGCGCAAGCTGGTCGGTCTGATCGCCGAGGGCCGCCGGGTGCCGCGCGCCGGGATGTCCGTCGTCTCCGGCGGCCAGGTGATCGGCGAGGTCACCTCCGGAGCCCCGTCCCCGACCCTCGGCAAGCCGATCGCCATCGCCTATGTGGACGCGGCGCACTCCGAGCCCGGCACCGAGGGCGTGGGAGTCGACATCCGCGGTACTCATGAGCCGTACGAGGTCGTGGCGCTCCCCTTCTACAAGCGCCAGAAGTAGTCCCTCCAGCAGCCCCCATCAGCAGCACTCCCCCGCGTACAGGAGAATTCAGGCCATGAGCAACCCCCAGCAGCTGCGCTACAGCAAGGAGCACGAGTGGCTGTCGGCCGCCGAGGACGGCGTGTCGACGGTCGGCATCACGGAGCACGCGGCGAACGCCCTGGGCGACGTCGTGTACGTCCAGCTCCCGGAGGTCGGTGACACGGTGACCGCGGGCGAGTCCTGCGGCGAGCTGGAGTCGACCAAGTCGGTCAGCGACCTGTACTCCCCGGTGACCGGCGAGGTCGTCGAGGCCAACCAGGACGTCGTGGACGACCCGTCGCTGGTGAACTCCGCCCCGTTCGAGGGCGGCTGGCTGTTCAAGGTACGCGTCGCGGAGGAGCCGGAGGATCTGCTCTCCGCCGCCGAGTACACCGACTTCGCCAGCTGACCAGAAACCCTAGGGATCGCGTGATGTCGCTTCTCAACACCCCTCTCCATGAGCTCGACCCGGACGTCGCCGCCGCCGTCGACGCCGAGCTCCACCGTCAGCAGTCCACCCTGGAAATGATCGCCTCGGAGAACTTCGCTCCGGTCGCGGTCATGGAGGCCCAGGGTTCCGTCCTCACCAACAAGTACGCCGAGGGTTACCCGGGCCGCCGCTACTACGGCGGCTGCGAGCACGTCGATGTCGTCGAGCAGATCGCCATCGACCGCATCAAGGAGCTGTTCGGCGCCGAGCACGCCAATGTGCAGCCGCACTCGGGCGCCCAGGCCAACGCCGCCGCGATGTTCGCGCTGCTGAAGCCGGGCGACACGATCATGGGTCTGAACCTCGCCCACGGCGGGCACCTGACCCATGGCATGAAGATCAACTTCTCCGGCAAGCTCTACAACGTGGTCGCGTACCACGTGGACGACGCCACCGGCCAGGTCGACATGGCCGAGGTCGAGCGGCTCGCCAAGGAGTCCAAGCCGAAGCTGATCGTGGCCGGCTGGTCCGCGTACCCGCGCCAGCTGGACTTCGCCGCGTTCCGCCGGATCGCGGACGAGGTCGGCGCGTACCTGATGGTCGACATGGCCCACTTCGCGGGTCTGGTCGCGGCCGGTCTGCACCCGAACCCGGTGCCGCACGCCCATGTCGTGACCACGACCACCCACAAGACGCTGGGCGGCCCCCGCGGCGGCGTGATCCTCTCCACGGCCGAGCTGGCCAAGAAGATCAACTCCGCGGTCTTCCCCGGTCAGCAGGGTGGTCCGCTGGAGCACGTGATCGCGGCCAAGGCGGTCTCCTTCAAGGTCGCCGCCTCGGAGGAGTTCAAGGAGCGCCAGCAGCGCACCCTCGAAGGCTCGAAGATCATCGCCGAGCGTCTGGTCCAGGACGACGTCAAGCAGGTCGGCGTCTCGGTCCTGTCCGGCGGCACGGACGTCCACCTCGTCCTCGTCGACCTGCGACACTCGGAGCTGGACGGCCAGCAGGCCGAGGACCGGCTCCACGAGGTCGGCATCACGGTCAACCGGAACGCCGTCCCGAACGACCCTCGCCCGCCGATGGTCACCTCGGGTCTGCGGATCGGTACGCCGGCGCTCGCGACCCGCGGCTTCCATGCCGAGGACTTCCGCGAGGTCGCCGACATCATCGCCGAGGTGCTCAAGCCGTCGTACGACGGTGCGGCCCTCAAGGCACGGGTCTCGGCCCTTGCCGCGAAGCACCCGCTTTACCCTGGTCTGTAGGAGTCGCGGCAGCCGCTGACGGCTGCCGCAACAGACAGGACAAAAACAAACGGGGCACCGCACGCACTCACCGGTGCATGCGGTGCCCCGCACCACGTACCGCCCGTTCGTTCTTCTGCGCCACCCTGGCAGACAGCGACGTCTACCACCCCCTAGGAGTACCCCCGTGGCCATCTCGGTCTTCGACCTGTTCTCGATCGGTATAGGCCCCTCCAGCTCCCACACGGTGGGCCCGATGCGAGCTGCCGCCCTGTTCGCCCGCCGCCTGAAGAACGAGGGCGTGCTGGCCCACACCACCGCGGTACGCGCCGAGCTGTACGGCTCGCTCGGCGCGACCGGCCATGGCCACGGCACCCCGAAGGCCGTTCTGCTGGGCCTGGAGGGGAACTCTCCGCGTACGGTCGACGTCGAGACCGCCGACGACCAGGTCGAGCGGATCAAGTCGAGCAAGCGGATCAGCGTCCTCGGCGTGCACGAGATCGGCTTCGACTTCGACAAGGACCTGGTCCTGCACCGCCGCAAGGCGCTCCCATACCACGCGAACGGCATGACCCTGTGGGCGTACGACGCCGACGGCGCGACGCTGCTGGAGAAGACCTACTACTCGGTGGGCGGCGGCTTCGTCGTCGACGAGGACGCGGTCGGCGAGGACCGGATCAAGCTCGACGACACCGTGCTGAGGTACCCCTTCCGCACCGGTGACGAGCTGCTGCGGCTCTCCCGCGAGACCGGTCTGTCGATCTCCGCGCTGATGCTGGAGAACGAGAAGGCCTGGCGGACCGAGGAGGAGATCCGCGAGGGGCTGCTGGACATCTGGCGGGTCATGCAGGCCTGTGTCTCGCGCGGCATGTCCCGCGAAGGCATCCTGCCCGGCGGTCTGAAGGTCCGCCGCCGCGCCGCCACGACGGCGCGCAAGCTGCGCTCCGAGGGCGACCCGCTGGCGCTCGCCATGGAGTGGATCACCCTCTACGCGATGGCGGTGAACGAGGAGAACGCGGCGGGCGGCCGCGTCGTCACCGCGCCGACGAACGGCGCCGCGGGCATCATCCCTGCCGTCCTGCACTACTACATGAACTTCGTGCCCGGCGCCGACGAGGACGGCATCGTCCGCTTCCTCCTCGCGGCCGGCGCGATCGGCATGCTCTTCAAGGAGAACGCCTCGATCTCCGGCGCCGAGGTCGGCTGCCAGGGCGAGGTCGGCTCGGCCTGCTCGATGGCGGCGGGCGCGCTCGCCGAGGTGCTGGGCGGCTCGCCCGAGCAGGTGGAGAACGCCGCGGAGATCGGCATGGAGCACAATCTCGGCCTGACCTGCGACCCGGTCGGCGGCCTCGTCCAGATCCCGTGCATCGAGCGCAACGGTATGGCGGCGGTGAAGGCCGTCACGGCGGCGCGGATGGCGATGCGCGGCGACGGCAGCCACAAGGTCTCCCTCGACAAGGTCATCAAGACCATGAAGGAGACCGGTGCGGACATGTCGGTGAAGTACAAGGAGACCGCGCGCGGCGGCCTCGCGGTGAACATCATCGAGTGCTGAGCGGAAGGCCGACGAGAAGATCACCTTCAGGGTGGCCGGCGTGACCCGCTGCGCGTCCTGACGCACGAGCGACCACGGCCCCCGACGGACTCGCCGGGGGCCGTGCTGGTGCGTACTGCCGTATGCGCACTGCCGTACTGGTGCGCACTGGTGCGCCCGGTGACATCAGCCCTTGTTGAGCGACGCCCAGAACTCGTCGAAGGTCAGCAGGCCGTCGCCGTCGCTGTCCTTGGACTTGATGACGGCCTCGGCGACCGTCTCGGTCACGTTGAAGTCGCCCAGCTGCGCCATGACGCTCTTGTACTCGGCGGCCGAGATCAGCCCGTCGCCGTTCAGGTCGTACCGCTCGAAGGCCTTGCGCGCCGTCTCGATGTCCGCCACTGGGTCCACCCCTTCTTGGTGCATAACTGACGGAGGTCAGGTTATCGGCGAAGGGCCACGATTCAGGCCTGGGGGGCGCTCCGGGGGCCGGGGCCCGGGTCGGCGACCATGGAGGCATGAGCGATGCGGTGGCACGGATCCTGGCAGCGGCGGCACGCGGGCAGTTCCCGCCGCCGGACGGCACGACCACGGTGGTGCCGCAGCCGAATCCGCGGGACGCCGGGGTGCTGGCCTTCACCGCGCACTCGGTGGTCTTCACGGACGAGGACCCCCAGTGGATACGGGACACCCTGGCCACCGTCTCCGGCGACGCGCTCGCGGCGACGATGAACCCCGGCTTCCTGAGCGCGCTGATGGCGAGAACCGGCCGTTCGATGAACACCATCGACCTGCTGACGGTCGCCGACACGCGGCCCGGACCGCCGGAGCTGGAACTGCGGGCGATCGAGGACCCGGCCCATCCGCGGGTGGCGCGGGCCATGAAGTTCCGCGACGACGTGCGGGTCTGGGCCGCGGACGGCGGCGTGCTGGTGCTGGGCCGCGGAGTCGCGGGGCGCTGGGAGGCCGCGATCGAGGTGGACCTGGAGGCGCGTGGCGCGGGCCTCGGGGTGCGTCTGGCCGTCGCGGCGCGCCATCTGGTCCCCGGCGCGCATGTATGGGCTCAGCAGTCACCGGGAAACGCCCGCAGCGTGCGGACGTTCCAGCAGGCCGGGTACCGGCCGGTGGGTTCCGAAGCCCTTCTGGTGGCCCACTGACGGACAAAGCCGATAGAAAAGGCTTCAATTACCTTTCGGTAGCTCGAAACGAAGGTTTTTCGCCCCGCACCGTCGAATTCCCGCCAATCCAGCCCCCATGATTCGTCACTCTCCGCCGCCGGGAGATAACTTCATGGCGTCGTCGCCACACCAGGAGCGCAGGGCTCCCAGGGACAAGCGGCGCAAGGGTGAATTCACCAGTGACGATCACAGCTGACGCTGACACGATTGGCGCCTCGGGCGCCGATTCCCCCTTCACGATCGACCCCTTCACGGTCGAGCCCTTCACCAGAAACTGCAGGGCCATCTGGGACGAAGGCGATCACGTTCTCATCGGGGTCTCCCCGGGAAACAGCTATTTCAACGCCCGGCGTATCACCGAACTCACGCGCTGGGCGACGTCCCACTTCACAGAAGTGGACTTCGTCTACGCCGACCTCCATGTCGCCGAGATGTTCGCGGCACTCGGGCACACCGACGAGCAGGCCGCCCGGCGCGCGGCCAAGGAGCTCAAGGCCGTACGGCGGCGGATCCTCGGCGGAGTGGATGCCGCGGCCGGACCGCCGGGCCGCCGGATCGGCGTGCACGCCCTGTCGGAGTTCTCCGGCAATCAGGTCTACGAGCTGCTGCACCGGCGCGTGCGGCACTTCCTCGGCACCGATGAGGAATTCCAGAAGAGCTGCGCCAGGATGGTGGAGCAGTTCCTCGCCCAGAAAGTGTCCGGTGGTGAATCCATCAGCGCGACACAGCGCACCGCCTGCCTGGACTACATTGCGGCGGAGCTCCCTTTCTTCCTGGACACCCCGGGAATTCTCGAGGTGCCCTCTTCGGTCTCCTGCTATCACGCACTGATGCCGTTGACCGAACTCCTCTACGCCAAGGGCGGCGGACTGCGGGCCACCCGCAATCAGGCATATGCCGTGGTGCGTCCCCATGTCTCGGAAAGGACCCAGGAAGATGACCGTCGAGCAGCTTGACTTCCCGCTCTCCCGGCGCGGTGACGTGCTGCCCGCCGAATGTTCCTGGCTGCGGGAGAAGCGGCCGGTGGCCCGGGTGCGCACGCTCACCGGCGACGAGGCCTGGCTCGTGAGCAGCCACGCACTGGCCAAACAGGTCCTGGAGGACGAGCGGTTCAGCCTCAAGGACACGGCAGCACCCGGTGTGCCCCGGCAGTACGCCCTGACGATCCCGCCCGAAGTCGTGAACAACATGGGCAACATCAACAGCGCAGGTCTGCGCGCTGCCGTGATGAAGGCGCTCAACCCCCGGGCCGGCGGTGGCGCTCTCAAGGACTGGCTGCGCCTCAGAGCGGACGAGCTGATCGATGTGATGGTCGCGGAGGGCCCGCCGCTGGATCTGCGTGCCTGCTTCGCCGACCCGTTCTCGGCGGCGCTGCACTGCGAGGTCATCGGTGTGCCGTTCGACGACTGGCGCCGGCTGATGTCCGGACTGGACATCGCCTTCATGACCAGCGCCCGGCCCTTCGACGGTGCGTCCCTCAACTGGTACAAGGACCTCGACTACATGGTCGAGCGGCTCAATGCGCCGGAGCCGGACCGCTCGGGCCTGCTGGGCGAGCTGGCGGCGCTGCGCCTGGACCCCGAATCGGCCCATTTGACGGACGAGATGCTCGCCACGGTCGCGGCGTCGCTCTTCGGCGCGGGCGCCGTGTCCACGTCCTCGTTCCTGGTGCTCGCGGTGCTCGCGCTGCTGCAGCGCCCCGAGCTGATCGGCTACCTGCGCGACCATCCGGACCGGATGGGCCGTGCCGTCGACGAGCTCCTGCGCTGGAATCTGTCGATCGGCGACGGCCTCCCCCGGCTCGCCCTCGAAGACGTCCGGCTGGGCGACGTCCTGGTCCGCAAGGGCGAGTTGGTGCTGGTGCTGGTGGAGGCCGCCAATTTCGACCCGGAGGTCTTCGAGGACCCGGAGCGGCTCGATCTGGAGCGCGAGCACAACCCGCATCTCTCCTTCGGCGGCGGCCGCCACTTCTGTCCCGCTTCGACGCTGGGCCGGACCCATGCGGAGATCGCACTCGCGGCGCTGGTCCGGCGGCTGCCAGGGCTCCGGCTCGCGGTGCCGGTCGAGCAGCTGGTGTGGCGCACGGGGTTCATCAAGCGCCTGCCGGAGCGGCTGCCGGTGTTGTGGTAACTGGGGCCCTTCCCCCGCCCCTTCCCGTTCCATCGCCGGAGGGGCTCATTCCGGGCCCCTCCGGCGATTGAGGAGCGGGGGGTGCGGGGGCGGAGCCCGCACTCAGCGGAAGACGCCCGTGTGCCCCAGCGAATAGCGGCCCGGCTGCGGATAGACCGCGAGGCCGTGCGGGCCGCTGCCGACCGGGATACGGGCCAGTTGCTCCCCGGTCCCGGTGTCGATCGCGTACACCTCCGAGTTGTAGCGCCCGGACAGCCAGAGCACCTTGCCGTCCGCGGAGACACCGCCCATGTCCGGGGAGCCGCCGTTCGGCAGCCGCCATTTCTTCGTCAGCCTGTCCTGCGCGAAGTCGAAGACCGAGATGGTTCCTTCGCCGCGATTGGTGACGTACATCTCCTTGGAGTCGCGGCTGACGTAGAGGCCGTGACAGCCCTTGCCGGTGGGCAGCAGGTTCGGCGTGGTGAACTTCTCGCCGTCCAGCACCCACATGCCGTGGGCGATCATGTCGGCGATGTAGAAG
Organism: Streptomyces sp. NPDC054841; assembly: GCF_053611045.1. NCBI lineage: Bacteria > Bacillati > Actinomycetota > Actinomycetes > Kitasatosporales > Streptomycetaceae > Streptomyces > Streptomyces sp. NPDC054841. The sequence goes on from NZ_JBSGZO010000118.1 coordinate 10,376, forward strand.
GTCTTGCCGTCCGGCGAGATCTTCACGTCCTGCGGCATCGCGCCACGGAACGGCAGCTTCTGCTGGCCGATGACCTCCATCCGCTCGGTGTCGACCTTGAGCAGCTCACCGGAGAACTCACAGGAGACGATGAAGTACCGGCCGTCGGCGGAGAAGTCCGCGTGGTTGACGCCGTAGCAGGAGACCGGGGTGGTCTTGACCTTCCGCATCGTGTGCGGGTCGCGGAAGACCAGTTCGCGGTCGAGGGAGGCCATGACGACTGCGTGGCGGCCGTTGGGCGTGAAGTAGAGGTTGTACGGGTCGTGGACGTCGACGGGCTTGCCCGCGATGCCGGTGGCCGGGTCGATCGGGGTGAGGGTGTGGCCGCGGTTGTTGTTCACCCACAGGGTCTTGAGGTCCCAGGACGGGACGACGTGCTGCGGCTGGGCGCCGACCGGGATGGTCTCGACGACCTTGTACGTCGCGGGGTCGATGACCGTGACCGTGTTGGAGTTGGTGTTGGGGACGTACACCCGGGACGGGAAATCCCTGACCACTGGCGACAGCCGACCCGGCCGGTCGGCGGCGTAGACGTCCTTCGGGTCCAGGACGGGCGGCATTCCCGGCAGTCCGGCCGGGGCGGCGACCGTCTTCTTCGACGCGGGCGGGGCCTGCTCCGGTTCGTCCTTCTCCGCGGGCGCGCCGCAGCCCGCGGCGAGGACGGCGAGCGCGGCGGCGGCGAGGAGAACCGTGAATCGTTCGGTGAGGTGCAGCATCAGGTCAGCAGCTCCGTGGTCGTCACCGCACGCAGGCCGCGGCGGTCCAGTTCGTCGAGGAGGGCAGGCAGTGCGGCGACCGTGTCCGGGTAGCCGAAGTGCAGACTCACCACCGAGCCGCGCCGGATCTCGCGGGTGACGGTGCTGGTGACGGCGGGAGGGCCGGGAGACGTGTGGTCGAGCGAGTCGACGTCGTAGGAGAGCGTGTGCGGGTAGCCCGCCCGGGCGGCCAGCCGCTGGACGAGCGGCGTGGCGTACCGCGTACGGGACGGGCGGAACCAGCTGCCGATCGAACCGGTAAGTCTGCGCAGCCGCTCCGCACAGCCGGTGATCTCGGCGTACGCGTCGGCCTCGGCCATCGAGGAGATGCCGAGATGGCGCAACGTGTGGTTGCCGAGGTCATGACCGCCGTCGAGGATCCGCCGGGCGAGGGCGGGGTGTTCGTCCAGCCAGGTGCCGACGGCGAGGACCGTGATACGGGCGCCTGCCCGCTCGGCCTCGGCGAGCAGGGCGCGGGCGATGGACGGGTCGCCCTGGCCGTGGAAGGTCAGGGCGACGGCGGAGCGGCTCCGGGGGCCGTGCGCGATCTCGGCGGGCAGACCGGGGATGCGGCGGGGCGCGGTGCCGGCGGCCGGCTGCCGGGCCGTGACCGACGGGTTGGCCGGAGCCGCGGGGTCGGCGGGGCCATCCGGGGCGGGGGGCTTCGGGGCGGGGCCCGCCTCCGTACAGCCGGCGGCGAGGGCTCCGGCAAGCGCGGCGCCCGCTCCTGTGCGCAGTACGCCACGGCGGCCGATTCGGTTCACGTCACAGCACAGTAGGCGCGAACAGGGCGGAAAATAACGATTGACCCAATTCAGCACCGTCGCGGGTCGCGTATCCATGACACGCCCCGCGGTCGGCGAATCGAAGATTCACCCATGCCAACCGATGTTCATTCATGGTTTGGCAGGTGGGTGGCTCAGTTCACCTTTAATTCAAGGTTGGATTGCGCCGCTATGTACGACTTCGTCCCGATATAGAGTTTTGGTGGCGGGCCCCCCGTCTGCCATAGTCGGTGGCACGACCCCCATTGACCCGGGCCAGGTCGTCCAGAAGAAGCGGCCATGGATGCACCCCCCAAGTCCACCGGCCGCACACGTGAAGCCCCCTCAGTTCCGCGCGACGGCAACAGGGGGCTTTCGTGCACCCGGCGCCCGCGCGTCAGCGGTCGGCGACCCGCATCTCGAACCAGGTGGTCTTGCCACGCGGCAGCAGATCGACTCCCCATCGGTCCGAGAGCTTGTCGACGAGGAAGAGCCCGCGGCCGCTGATGTCCAGCTCCTGCACGGGCATGAGACAGGGCAGCCCTCGCGAGGGGTCACGCACCTCGATACGGATCCAGCCGCGCCGGCGCAGCATCCGCAGCCCGAAGACCCGCGCCCCGGTATGACGCACGGCGTTGCCGACGAGCTCGGAGACGAGCAGGATCGCGTGCTCGGCGACCTGCGGGGAGAGCGCCCACTGCCGCAGCACCACACACTGCGTCAGCCTGCGGGCGGTGGCGGCGGATTCGGGACGGGACGGCAGCCGGATCTCCTCGTCCGTCGGATTGCCGAACAACTCGAGTACCTTGAGCGCCCGTTCGTCCTCGACGGCCGGCATCCACCGCGCGGCGGTCGCGCCGCCGCGCGCCCGCGGTTGCTCCATGTCTTCCAGCCCCGCCATGCCCCCCATCATGGCCGCACACGGCACCCTCAGGGGCCGTTCCACCGGAATCGATGCCCCGGAACGCACCGTCCCGGGGCATCGATTTGGCATATGCCTCTGGCAGTACAGGGGTCTACGTAACCGGTCTGACCTGCGATGACTCACCGCTTACGAATGATCGCCTAGCGCGGCGACCCGAATCGCCTTAAGGCCTGCTTAAGGTTCGGTTAATGTGGCCGCCAGGTTGACGCTCCGCTCCGCCCAACTGCCCGAAGCACGGCGGAACTTCAGAGGAACTTCGCCTTGCCCGGGCCCTCCTCGACGAAGCTGCGCATGCCCCGCTCGCGGTCCTCGGTGGCGAACAGGCCCGCGAACCAGTTCCGCTCGATCGCGAGTCCCGTGTCGATGTCCGTCTCCAGACCGGCGTCGACGGACTCCTTGGCCGCGCGCAGGGCCAGCGCCGGGCCCTGGGCCAGCTTCGCCGCCCACGCGTGCGCCTGCTCGTACACCTCGGCGGCCGGAACGACCCGGTCGACCAGCCCGATGGCCAACGCCTCTTCGGCCTTCACATGACGGCCCGTGAAGATGAGGTCCTTGGCCTTCGAGGGGCCGACGAGCCGGGCGAGCCGCTGGGTGCCGCCCGCGCCCGGGATCAGCCCGAGCAGGATCTCCGGCTGGCCCAGCTTGGCGTTGTCCGCGGCGATCCGGTAGTCGGCGCACAGCGCCAGCTCGCAGCCGCCGCCCAGGGCGTAGCCGGTGACGGCCGCGACGACGGGCTTGGGGATCCGGGCGACGGCGGTGAACGAGTCCTGCAGGGCCTTGGACCGCTTGACCATGGCGGCGTGGTCCATCACCTGCATCTCCTTGATGTCCGCGCCTGCCGCGAACACCTTCTCGCCGCCGTAGAGGATCACGGCCCGGACGTCGTCGCGGTCGGTCGCCTCGGCGGCGAGCTCGCGCAGCCGGTCCTGGGTCGCGATGTCCAGGGCGTTCATCGGGGGGCGGTCCAGGCGGATGGTGCCGACGCCTTCGGAGACTTCGAGAGAAACGGTCATGGCCAGCAGGTTAGTGGCCGTTAACGGCGACGGGCCCGGTGCCGTCGGGGGTTTGGGGGTATCCCCCAAAATGTCCCGTACAGCACCGGGCCCGTACGCACGTACGTACGCGTCCTCAGGGTCCTACTTCGTCCACTCCGCCCAGGACATGTTCCAGCCGTTCAGCCCGTTCTCCGGGGCGATCTGCTTGTCCCTGGAGTTCTTCACGATCACCACGTCGCCGATGATCGAGTTGTTGTACATCCAGGCCGCCGGCGTACCGCTGTCGTACGCGCCGCGCACGTCGCGCAGGCCGACACAGCCGTGGCTGACGTTCGCCGAGCCGAAGGTACCGGACGAGGCCCAGTAGTTGCCGTGCATGAAGGTGCCCGACGAGGACAGGCGCATCGCGTGCGGCACGTCCTTGATGTCGTACTCGCCGCCGAAGCCCACGGTGGCGCCGTTCATCCGGGTCACCTTGTACTTCTCGCTGATGACCATCTGGCCGTTGTACGTCGTCGTCGACGGGGCACCGGCGGTGATCGGGATGTTCTTGACGACCTTGCCGTCCCGCACGACCTTCATGGTGTGGGCACTGGCGTCCACGGTGGAGACCTGGCTGCGGCCGATGGTGAACTTCACCGTCTTGGACTGCTTGCCGTACACCCCGGGCCGGCCCTCGACACCGTCCAGGTTGAGCTTGACGGTCACCTTCGTGCCCGCGGCCCAGTACTTCTCCGGGCGGAAGTCGAGGCGGTCGTTGCCGAACCAGTGGCCCTCGACGGGGACCGACGGCTCGGCGGTCACCTTGATGGCCCGCTCGACGGCCTCGGGGTTGGTGATGCCCCGGGTGAAGTTGATGGAGACCGGCATGCCGACGCCGACGGTCGAGCCGTCCTCGGGCGTGTAGTGGCCGACGAACGTGTTCTTCGGGACGAGGGTGGTGAAGGTCGTGTCCTTCGCCGACTCACGGCCCTCGGAGTCCTTGGCGACCGCGTGCACCTTGTACTTGGTCGCCCCGGCGAGGTGCTGGAGCGGCTCCCAGCTCGCACCGCCCGCGGCCATCTTCCCCTCGACCGCGTTGCCCTTGTCGTCCTGGACGGCGACCGTGGTCAGCTTGCCCTTGTCGGCGGTCACCTTCAGCGCGCCGCTCGTGGCGACCGAAGCCGCACCGTCCTTGGGCGCTATGGTCACGACCGCCTGCGAGGCCGCCGTGCCGACCTTGCCGCCGTCCTTCCCGCCCTTGCCGCCGCTTTCGCCGCCGGAGTCCCCGCCCCCGCCGCACGCCGTCACCACCAGCAGCAACGCCCCCATGGCCAGGGCCGGCAGAGCGGTACGACCGCGCCTGCGCCCCGTCCGCACCGACGCCCCCGATATCGGCTGCCCGTTCAAGATTGCTGTCTCCCCTCGCACGGCCTGGCCCCGCCACGGCCCTTGGAGCCTGGCCACATGTCCCGCCAGGCTCCTACCCCCACGCGCTCGACCGGCGCGCACTGCGATAGATAATCACACCGCAAGCCACGAGGGCTTCCCGCAAATGTCACCGTTCAGTCGCAAATCTGCCCGGAAGGCGTGCGGGCCATGCAGGTTGTCCGAGGGTCAGCCCAGCGCGGAACCGGCCTTCCACTCGTCCCAGCTCATGTTCCAGCCGCTCAGACCGTTCCAGGGCGCCACCTTGCGGTCGCGGGAATTGACGACTTCGACGACGTCCCCGATCAGGGTCCGGTCGAAGAACCACCCGGCCGGGGAGTCCTGGCTGCCGCCCTTCTCGTCGCGCAGTCCGATGCAGCCGTGACTGACGTTCTTCGAGCCGAAGACGGCCGGATCGACCCAGTAGTTGCCGTGCAGGAAGGTGCCCGAGGTGGTGAGCCGCATCGCGTGCGGCACGTCCTTGATGTCGTACTCGCTCTTGCCCTTCTTGGTCTTGAAACCGACCGTGGCGCCGTTCATGCGGGTGACGTCGAACATCTCGCTGATCACCATCTTGCCGTTGTACGTCGTGGTCTTCTTGCCACCCGCGGTGATCGGCAGGGTCGCCAGCACCTTGCCGTCGCGGCGCACCTCCATCGTGCGCTTCTCGGCATCGACCAGGGACATCTGCGAGCGGCCCACGGTGAAGCGGATGGTCTTCCGCTGGATGCCGAACGCGCCGGGCGCGCCCTGGACATCGCGCAGCCGCAGGTCGACGGTGACCTTGGTGCCGGGCTTCCAGTACTGACGCGGGCGGAAGTCGAGCCGTTGCCCGTCGAACCAGTTGCCCACGACCTCCACCGGCGGGTCGGCGGTGATGCGGATGCCGCGCTGCACGGCCGCGCGGTCCTCGATCCGCCGGTTGAAGGTGAAGGAGACGATCATGCCGGTGCCGACGGTGGCGCGGTTCTCCGGATTGAAGTAGCCGATGAACCGGTGTGCGGGCACGGCGGTGGTGAACGTGGTGTGCCGGGCCGCCCGGCGGCCGTGCCCGTCCAGGGCCACCGCGTCGACGCTGTACTTGGCGGCCAGCGCGAGACGGGCGCCCGCTTCGGGCTGCCAGCGCAGCCCGTCCTCCGAGATCGAGCCGGGCACTTCGACCGGCTGGGCGTCCTCGATCTGGGTGACCTTGACCCGCTCCAGCCGTCCGCCGGCCAGCCTCACCTCCACCTTGCCGTCCGCGGCGACGCCCTTCGCCCCGTCCTCGGGCGTGACCCGGATGGTGTCCGAGGGCGCCTGCGGCTTGCTGCCGACGCCCAGGTCGCCGCTGGTGCAGCCGGTCAGCCCGGCCAGCAGTCCTGCCCATACCAGGGCGGCGGCCAGAGTGGCCCTTGTCCGCCTCACTGCGTTGCTCACAGAGTCCACCTCGCGGGATCGCAAAGACACAGCACGTACCGCCCAACGACCGCCACCCTCCAGGGGAAACGTGAGTGCGGGTCATGTTGGGAGTAGCACAGCGCGGGCAGAACAGGTGGGAGGACCACGCGCGGGGAGCCGCGGCCGGGACGCCGTGCGCCACATCCCGCGGGGCCCGACGAGCCGCGGGAGGCCGACACGTGTCGAGCGCAGCCGAGCAGGAGGCAGTTCGGGAAGGGGAGCGGACCTCCCCTGCCGCGCAGCGGCGTCCGGCGCTGAACGGACGGCGCAGGGAAGCCGATGTCGCCGGGCCGCCGGTCTGGCCGGGGGCGCCGACCCCGCTGGGCGCGCGGTTCAGGATCGGTCCCGACGGGGTCGCGGGCACCAACTTCGCGCTGTGGGCGGGCGGGGCCGAAGCCGTGGAGCTGTGCCTGTTCGACGAGGCGGGGACGGAGACCCGGCTGCCGCTGACCGAGCTCACGCACGAGATCTGGCACGGCTTCGTCCCGGGCGTACGGCCGGGTCAGCGGTACGGCTTCCGGGTCCACGGCCGCTGGGACCCGTGGACCGGCGGCCGCTGGAACCCGGCGAAGCTGCTCCTCGACCCGTACGCACGCGCGGTCGACGGGGAATTCGGGGGCAGGGCCCGTGGCGGAGCCGCTGACGGCCGCCGTGTCCCCCGGGCGGAGTACGGCGCATTGCCGCCCGAGGTGTACGGCCATGTCCGCGACTGGCCGCAGCAGCATGTCGCCGACACCGTCCGCGACGACCGGGATTCGGCTCCGTACGTACCGAAGGGCGTCGTCGTCCACGACGACGCGCCCGACGACGAGTGGGCCGACGACCGCCGGCCCAAGACGCCGTGGGCCGACTCGGTCATCTACGAGCTCCATGTGCGCGGCTTCACGAAGCTGCACCCGGACGTCCCGGAGGAGCTTCGCGGTACGTACGCGGGCCTTGCGCACCCGGCAGCGATCGGCCATCTCGTACGCCTCGGCGTGACCGCGGTGGAGCTGCTGCCGGTGCATCAGTTCGCGCACGAGGACCATCTGCTGCGGCGCGGGCTGAAGAACTACTGGGGCTACAACTCGATCGGCTATTTCGCGCCGCACGCGGCCTACAGCGCATCGGGGACGGCCGGGCAGCAGGTCGGCGAGTTCAAGCGGATGGTGCGGGCGCTGCACGCGGCGGGCATCGAGGTGATCCTCGACGTCGTCTACAACCACACGGCGGAGGCGGGTGAGTTCGGGCCGACCCTCAGTCTCAAGGGCATCGACAACCGCGGCTACTACCGTCTCCAGTCCGACGCCCGCCGGTACGCCGACTACACCGGCTGCGGAAACACCCTGCACGTCGTCCAGCCGCACGTGCTGCGGCTGATCACCGATTCGCTGCGCTACTGGGTCACCGAGATGGGTGTCGACGGCTTCCGCTTCGATCTCGCGGCGGCGCTCGCGCGGTCGATGCACGACGTCGACATGCTCTCCCCGTTCCTCGCGGTGATCGCCCAGGACCCGGTGCTGCGCCGTGTGAAGCTGATCGCCGAGCCGTGGGACGTGGGCAACGGGGGCTATCAGGTCGGCGCGTTCCCCCCGCTGTGGACGGAGTGGAACGACCGCTACCGGGACGCGGTCCGGGACTTCTGGCGCGGCGCGCTGCCCGACGTACGGGACCTCGGATACCGGCTGTCGGGCTCCAGTGATCTGTACGCCTGGGGCGGGCGGCGGCCGTACGCGTCGGTCAACTTCATCACCGCCCACGACGGCTTCACCCTGCGCGACCTCGTCTCGTACGAGCGCAAGCACAACGAGGCGAACGGGGAGGGCAACCGGGACGGCACGAACGACAACCGGGCGTGGAACTGCGGCGTGGAGGGCGAGACGGACGATCCGCAGGTCAACGCGGTGCGCCGACGGCAGATCCGCAATCTGCTCACCACCCTGCTGCTGTCCACCGGGGTCCCGATGCTGGTCGCGGGCGACGAGATGGGCCGTACGCAGGGCGGCAACAACAACGCGTACTGCCAGGACAACGAGGTCGGCTGGCTCGACTGGTCGCTCCTGGAGCAACCCGGGCCGAACGGGCTGCTGGCCCTGACGTCGCGGCTGCTCGCGCTGCGCGGGGCGCATCCGGTGCTGCGGCGCCGGGCGTTCTTCTCGGGGCGGCCGCAGACCGCGGACGGGCTCCGGGACCTGGCCTGGTTCACCCCGCGCGGCACGGAGATGACCGAGCAGGACTGGTACGCGCCGGCGTCGACGCTCGGGCTCTTTCTCTCCGGCCGGGACATTCCCGGCCGGGACGCGCGGGGCGATCAGGTGACGGACGACAGTTTCCTGACGGTCCTGCACTCGGCGGACGGCCCGGTGGACTTCCGGCTGCCGGGGCCGCCGTGGGCCGAGGCGTACGAGCTGGTCGTCGACACCTCGCGGGAGGACCAGTCGTCGGCGCCGGGCACGGTGCACCGGGGCGGCGACACGGTTACGGTGCCGGCACGGTCGGTGCTGCTGCTGCGGGTCGAGAGCTAGAACCTGTCGTCCGGATCAGGCCGGCAAGATCCGAACGACAGGCCCTGGCTGTATCGGCCCGGCAAGATCCACCGGACGGACGCCTGGTGCGGCCCCGCGGAAACTCGGTGGGCTGTGTCAGTGGTGAACCGTAGGCTCGCCCCTGATGCCCACCACAGATGCAGTCGCCGAAAACCGGTCCGCCGTGCGTTCGCTGCTCCGGCTGTGGCCGTACGTACGGCCCGTACGGGTCCGCCTGTTCAGCGCGGCGTGCGTCGCGATCGTCGCGTCCTGTCTGGGCCTGGTGATCCCGCTCGTCCTGAAGTGGCTCGTGGACGGGCCCGTCGCGGAGCGGGACGCGGGCGGGGTGTGGCTGGGGGCGCTGTATCTGCTGCTCCTCGGGATCGCGGAGGCGGTGCTCTTCGGCTTCCGGCGATGGCTGGTGGCTCGGCCGCTGGCCTCGGTGGAGGCGGCGATGCGGGCGGATCTCTTCCGGCATCTGCAGCGGCTGCCGGTGGCCTTCCACGACCGCTGGGCGTCGGGGCAGTTGCTGTCGCGCGGGACGACGGACCTGATGCTGCTGCGGATGTTCCTGGCGTTCCCGCTGACGTTCCTGCTGGTCAACGGAGTGACGATTCTGGTCGGAGCGGCCATTCTGCTGATGCAGGAGTGGACGCTGGGGCTGATCCTGCTGGTGCCGGTCGCGCCGCTGGTGATCCTCCTGGCGATGTTCGAGAACCGGTACTCGTCCGTCGCCCGCAGGGCGCAGGACCAGGTCGGGGATCTGACGACGGTCGTCGAGGAGAGCGTGCTCGGCATCCGCATCGTGAAGGGCTTCGGCCGCCACCGCAGCCAGTCCGCCGCGTTCCGCGAGCTCGCGCGGCGGCTGCGGGGCACCGAGCTGGTCAAGGCGCGCCTCCTGGCGGGCATCTGGTCCATCATCATGATCATCCCCGAGCTGGCGATCGGCACGGCGCTGGTCCTCGGCACCCTCCAGGTCGCGGACGGCGAGCTGTCGGCCGGCACACTGGTCGCCTTTCTCTCGACGGCGCTCGCACTCCGCTGGCCGGTGGACTCGATCGGCTTCCTGATCGCGATGAGCCAGGAGGCGGCGACGGCGACGGACCGTTACTTCGAGGTCCTGGACGCGGAAGAGGAGTCCGAGGAGGCGGCCGAGGCGTCCTCCCGGACCCACCACGGGCGTGCCGGGGCGGGCCTTCGCGGGGAGACTCCGGCTTCCGGGACCGACAGCCCGGTGGCGGAACCGGCAGCGGAACCGGCAGCGGGCCCGGACCCGGTAGGCCCTGTCCGGGCGGTCTTCGAGGACCAGGCCGCGGCGTCGGATGCATGGGGTCTCCCTCGGCCCC
>NZ_JBSGZO010000119.1:0-20541 GCF_053611045.1 Streptomyces sp. NPDC054841
CCCCAGGACATCGCGTCAGAGAGACGATTACACTGGGCCCGTGCCTCAACTACGCCTCGCTCTGAATCAGATCGACTCGACCGTCGGCGATCTCACCGGCAACGCCGAGTCGATCGTGCACTGGACCCGGCACGCCGCCGAGCAGGGGGCGCACCTCATCGCGTTCCCCGAGATGGTGCTGACCGGCTACCCCGTCGAGGACCTGGCCCTGCGGTCGTCCTTCGTCGAGGCGTCACGGGCCGCCCTGCGCGCGCTCGCGCTGCGGCTGGCCGACGAGGGGTACGGGGAGATCCCCGTGATCGTCGGCTATCTCGACCGTTCGGAGAAGGCCCAGCCGCGGTACGGGCAGCCCGCCGGCGCCCCGCAGAACGCCGCCGCGGTGCTGCACCGCGGCACGGTGGTGCTGACGTTCGCCAAGCACCACCTGCCCAACTACGGCGTCTTCGACGAGTTCCGGTACTTCGTACCGGGCGACACCATGCCGGTCATCCGCGTGCACGGCGTCGACGTCGCGCTCGCCATCTGCGAGGACCTCTGGCAGGACGGCGGCCGCGTCCCCGCCACCCGGTCGGCCGAGGCCGGGCTGCTGGTCTCGATCAACGCCTCGCCGTACGAGCAGAACAAGGACGACACCCGCCTGGAGCTGGTCCGCAAGCGTGCCCAGGAGGCCGGCTGCACGACCGCGTACCTCGCGATGATCGGCGGCCAGGACGAGCTCGTCTTCGACGGGGATTCGATCGTCGTCGACAAGGACGGCGAGGTCATCGCGCGCGCTCCGCAGTTCGCCGAGGGCAGCGTGATCCTCGACCTCGACCTGCCTGCCGCCTCCGCCGAGCCCCCGACGGGCATCGTCGACGACGGCCTGGCCATCGAGCGGGTCGTCCTCTCCGAGGAGCCGCTCCCGGCGTACGAGCCGGAGCTGACGGGCGGTTACGCCGAGCGCCTCGACGACGACGAGGAGGTGTACTCCGCGCTGGTCGTCGGCCTGCGCGCGTACGCCGCCAAGAACGGATTCCGGTCCGTACTGATCGGCCTCTCCGGAGGAATCGATTCCGCGCTCGTCGCCTCGATCGCCTGCGACGCGCTCGGCGCGCAGAACGTGTACGGCATCTCCATGCCGTCCAAGTACTCCTCGGACCACTCCAAGGGCGACGCCGCCGAGCTCGCCCGCCGCACGAGCCTCAACTTCCGGACCGTACCGATCGAGCCGATGTTCGACGCGTACATGGGCTCGCTCGGTCTCACCGGTCTCGCCGAGGAGAACCTCCAGTCGCGGCTGCGCGGCACGATGCTGATGGCCGTCTCCAACCAGGAGGGCCAGATCGTGCTCGCGCCGGGCAACAAGTCCGAGCTGGCGGTGGGCTATTCCACGCTGTACGGCGACTCCGTCGGCGCGTACGGCCCGATCAAGGACGTCTACAAGACCTCGGTCTTCCGTCTGGCGAAATGGCGCAACCGGGCGGCCGAGGAGCGCGGGCAGACCCCGCCGATCCCGGAGAACTCCATCGTCAAGCCGCCGAGCGCCGAGCTCCGCCCGGGCCAGGTCGACACCGACTCGCTCCCGGACTACGACGTCCTGGACCGGCTTCTGGAGCTGTACGTCGACCGCGACCAGGGCAAGGACGCGATCGTCGCGGCCGGTTACGACGAGGAGCTGGTCGCGAAGACGCTGCGCCTGGTCGACACCGCCGAGTACAAGCGGCGTCAGTACCCGCCGGGCACGAAGATCTCGGCGAAGGGCTTCGGCAAGGACCGGCGCCTGCCGATCACGAACCGCTGGCGGGAGACGACGACGCACTGACCTGGTGGTCCGCCGCAGTGAGGGGGCTTCCCGCGACGACGCGGGAGGTCCCCTTCGCCGTACGGTCCAGCAGTCCGGCGATGGCCGCGACGGCGAGGCCGACGACGGCGAGGGCCGCGCCGACCAGCGTCGGGGAGGTCCAGCCCCAGCCGGCGGCGATCGCCGCACCGCCGAGCCAGGCGCCGCCCGCGTTGGCGAGGTTGAATGCGGAGTGGTTGGAGGCGGCGGCCAGGGTGGGGGCGTCCTGGGCCTTGTTCATCACCAGCATCTGGAGCGGGGTGGTGTCATGAAGCCGACGGCCCCGAGGAGGACGACCGTCGTGAGAGCCGCCCACGGGATGTGGACGGTGAAGCGGAAGACGGCCAGCACGAGGGCGAGGGCGCCGAGCGAGCCGTACAGCGTGGGACGCAGGGCCCGGTCGGTGAGCGGGCCGGCCACGAGGGCGCCGAGCGTCATACCGATGCCGAAGAGGGCGAGGACGAGCGTGACGGAGGACTCGCCGAGGCCCGTCACCTCGGTCGTCATGGACGCCAGGTAGGAGTAGACGGCGAAGACTCCCGCGAAGCCGAAGACCGCGGTGAGCAGGCCGAGCAGCACCTGCCGGTCGCCGAGGGCACGGAGCTCGCGGCCGAGGCTCTGGTGGGCGTCGACGGGTACGTACGGAACGAGCCGCGCGAGTGCGGCCATGGCCACCAGGCCGATCGCCGTGACCACGAGGAACGTGGCACGCCAGCCGAGGTGCTGGCCGAGCAGGGTGGCGGCCGGTACGCCGACGATGTTGGCGACGGTGAGACCGAGGAACATCGTGGCGACCGCCCGCGCCTGCCGCCCCTCGGCGACGAGGCGGGCGGCGACGACCGCGCCGACCCCGAAGAACGCGCCGTGCGGCAGCCCGGCGAGGACGCGGCCCGCGAGGAGGGTGCCGAAGCCGGGGGCGAGCGCGGAGGCGAGGTTGCCGACGGTGAAGAGCGCCATCAGGAGCAGGAGCATCCGCTTGCGGGGGACGCGGGAGCCGAGGGCGGTGAGCAGCGGGGCGCCGATCACGACACCGATCGCGTAGGCGGAGACGAGGTGTCCGGCGGTGGGAACGGAGGTGCCGAGGTCGTCGGCGACGTTGGGCAGCAGGCCCATCATCACGAATTCGGTGGTGCCGATGCCGAAGGCGGAGACGGCGAGCGCGAGCAGCGCCAGGGGCATGGGAGAGCCTTTCCGGGTTAGTTCTTATGCGGAACAAAGGCTCTCAGGTGGAATGTTCCCGCGCGTGAACGGGTGGTTGCGAAGGGATATTCCCCACCGACCGGCTTCCCCACCGACCGGGGGTGGGGAAGGTCAGAACTCGACGCGGGCCGCGATCGGGAGGTGGTCGCTCGGGGTGCGGGGCAGGGCCCACGAGGAGACCGGCTCGACGCCCTTCACCATGATCTGGTCGATCCGCGCCATCGGGAACGACGCCGGCCAGCTGAAGCCGAAGCCGTTGCCCGCCGCGCCCTGCGTGGAGCGCATCTGGGACGTGACCGCGTTCAGGGAGCGGTCGTTCATCGTGCCGTTCAGGTCGCCCAGCAGGACCACCTTGCCCACCTGGTCCCGGGCGATCGCCTCGCCCAGCGCGTCCGCGCTGGTGTCGCGCTGGCTGGCGGTGAAGCCCGCGTTCAGCTTGACCCGTACCGACGGAAGGTGCGCGATGTAGACGGCGACGTCGCCCTCGGGCGTCGCCACCGTGGAGCGCATCGCGCGGGTCCAGCCCAGCCGGATGTCGACCGGCCGGGTGTCGCTCATCGGGTACTTGCTCCACAGACCGACGGTTCCCTGCACCGAGTGGTGGGGGTACTGCGACGCCAGGGCCTTCTCGTAGGCCGGTACCGCGTCCGCCTTCAGCTCCTCCAGCGCGATGACGTCCGCGCCCGAGGCCGCGACCACGCGGGCGGTGCCCTCCGGGTCCGGGTTGTCGGCGTTCACATTGTGCGTCGCGACCATGAGACCGCCGCCGCCGCCCGACTTGTCGGTGAGGAGTCCGCCGAAGAGGTTCAGCCAGACGATCGCCGGCAGCAGCAGCGCGATCAGCGCGGTCGCCGACCGCCGAACCACCGCGAGGACCAGCAGCACCGGGACGAACAGCCCCAGCCACGGCAGGAACGTCTCCGTGAGGCTGCCCAGGTTGCCGACCTTGTTGGGGATCCGGGCGTGCAGGATCATCAGCAGGGCGATGACCACCGCGAGGCTCGCGAGCACGATGCCGCGCCGCCAGATCCCGGGATCGTCCCGCCAGCGGTCGAGCAGGGCACGGACCCGGGATCCGGAGCGGGGGTCCTCCGCGCCACCGTTCCCCGACTCCGTCATGTATGCCTGCCCCTGCCGCATGTGCGTCGTCCTCACTGCCTTGCCGTGCACGCCGTGCCCGCCCCCTGACACTAGGCGATGACCGGCGCCTTTCTTCCGTACGGGTTCGAGGACGACCCGGCGGGGCGGCGGGTTCCGATCAAGGGGGCCGGCACGACGGCTGTGACAGAACGTGCATATTGCGCGTCAGTGGACGGTCGGCGGGCGCAGCCCCTCCAGCGCCACCGAGACGATGCGTTCGGCCAGGTCATCGGCGAGCGGGGCGTCGGGCCGCAGCACGGCGCGTACGAGCATGGGGCCGACGACGAGGTCGTTGATCAGGTCGATGTCGACGTCACCGCGGATCTCCCCGCCCGCGATCCCGCGCCGCAGGATCTCCAGCACGGTCACGCGCCGGGGATCGATCACGGTCGCGACGTACGCCGCCCACAGCTTGGGGTGGCTCTTCATCTGTGCCAGCACGTTGTGCAGGAGCGCGGAGGAGCGCTGCGCGAGACCGCGTACGCGCACGGACTCCAGCATCACGACGAGGTCGTCGCGGGCGGAGGTACCGGGAAGTTCCGGGTCCGGCGGCTCGATGTCCCTGAGGACCTCGACGAACAGCTCCTCCTTGTTGCTCCAGCGCCGGTAGATGGTGGCCTTGCCGACTCCCGCCGTGCGGGCGACGCGCTCGATGGAGATCTCGCCGAGCGGCACGCCCTCTTCGAGGAGCATCGCCACGGCGGCGCGGATCGCCCGTTCGGCCGCCTCGCTCCGGGGGCGGCCACGCCCCGCCGCCCTGCCGGGGCCCACGGACCTGCCGGCCGGCGCGCCCACGCCCACGCTCTGGTCCGCGCCCACGCCCACGCGCCTCACCGTCTCGACCTCGCCCCGCACCTGCCCTCGCCTCCGCTCCTGCGTCTCGTACCGCCCGGCGGACACCCGGGCGACCGGGCTCACCCGTCGGATCTCACCCCCGGGCCGCGCCCGCCGCCGACCGCTCCTCCGGCTCCCCCGGCTCTCCTGGGACGGACGGCGCCTGGGCCGGCCCGGGAAGAGTGCGCCCGGGAAGGTACAGCGCCACGACCACGACGCCCACCAGCGTCGCTGCCGCCGCCCCCAGCGACGCGAGGTGCATGGCGCCGATGAAGGCGTGGTACGCAGGCCCGATCAGGACCTCTCCGGACGGCCCGAGCTTCTCCACCACACTCAGCGTCGCCTCGATCGACTCCCCCGCCGCCGCCTTGGCCCCGGCGGGGACGGCCTCCGTCGCATCGAGGGCCGGCTCGATCCCGGTCCGGTACGCCGCGGACAGGATCGAGCCGAGCACCGCCACTCCCAGCGCACCGCCGATCTGCCGGAAGGTGTTGTTGATCGCGGAGGCCACGCCCGCCTTCTCCCGAGGCAGCGCCTGCATCACCGTGGTCGTGACCGGTGACATCACATGCCCCATGCCGGCGCCCTGGACGAAGAGGGCGATCTCGATCGCCCACAGCGGCGTCGTGGCGTCGAAGAAGGCGAAGGAGGCGAGCCCCGCCGCGATCATCAGCATTCCGGCCGTGCAGGTCGCCTTGGCTCCGAACCGGCCGACGGCCAGCCGGGCGCGCGGCGCGAACGCCGACTGGGCCACCGCGAGCGGCAGGACCAGCAGTCCGGCCTCCAGCGGGCTGTGGTCGAGCACGGTCTGCAGATAGAAGACGGAGAAGAACGCCACGCCCATCATCGAGAGGAAGGCGAGCGCGGTCGCGGTGATCGCGGCGGAGAACGCGGGGTTCCTGAAGTACGAGAAGTCGAGCGCCGGATGGTCGATGCGCAGCTCGTAGAGCACGAATGCCGTCAGCACGGCCAGTCCGCCGAGCAGCGGCACCAGCACGCCCCGGTCGGTGAGGGAGGCGAGTTGGCCGCCGCGGATGATCCCGTACACCAGCAGGACGAGTCCGGCGATGGAGAGCAGTACGCCCACCGGGTCGATCCGGCCGGGGTCCGGGTCGCGGGAGTCGGGGATCAGCAGCAGCATCGCGACGAAGCCGACGATCACCACCGGGACGTTGACCAGGAAGATCGAGCCCCACCAGAAGTGTTCGAGCAGCAGCCCGCCGGTGACCGGGCCCAGGGCGATGGCGATGCCCACGGCACCCGCCCAGATGCCGATGGCCTTGGGCTGCTCGTCCCGTTCGAACACGTTCATCAGGACGGCGAGCGTGGCCGGCATGACGAACGCGGCACCGACGCCCATCACCGCGCGGTACGTGATGAGCTCGGCCGAGGACCCGGAGAACGCGGCGAGCGCCGAGCCGATGCCGAACACGACCATGCCGCAGAGCAGCGCCTTCTTGCGGCCCGTACGGTCACCGACCAGCCCCGCCGTGAAGAGCAGCGAGGCGAAGACGAGCGTGTAGGAGTTGATGGCCCATTCCAGCTCGGCCTGGGTGGCGCCGATACCGACGGGCGCGGGGGTGGCGATGGTCTTGACCGCGACGTTCAGGACCGAGTGGTCCAGCACCATGATGAGGACGGTGAACATCAGGACGCCGAGGATGGCCCAGCGGCGTCGATGCACGGCTTCCGGTACCCGGGGCGGGGCCGCGGGAGCCCCTGGTGGTGTCGACATGATCCCAGTTGTTCCCGGAATTTCGATACGAGACCGTTTCGTATAGAAAGTTGACCGGGATGGCCCAATCATTGCGGGGGTGTGAACGGCCCCACTTCCCGCGACGGGCGCCGGGATGCCACCATGGATCCGGTCCGGGGACGCCGTGAGGGCGCCTCGAGATGACGAAGGAGCCGTTCACCATGACGCTTCAGGC
This sequence comes from Streptomyces sp. NPDC054841, assembly GCF_053611045.1. Taxonomy (NCBI): domain Bacteria; kingdom Bacillati; phylum Actinomycetota; class Actinomycetes; order Kitasatosporales; family Streptomycetaceae; genus Streptomyces; species Streptomyces sp. NPDC054841. The sequence continues at coordinate 6,925 of NZ_JBSGZO010000119.1, forward strand.
TGCCCCGAAGCAGCCCGCCGACAGCAGCAGCAAGGCGCTGTACGGCGGCAAGGGCACTCGCCGCATCACCGTCCACGACATCGCCGCCGCCAAGGAGCGGGGCGAGAAGTGGCCCATGCTCACCGCCTACGACGCCATGACCGCGTCCGTCTTCGACGAGGCCGGTATCCCGGTCATGCTCGTCGGCGACTCGATGGGCAACTGCCATCTCGGCTACGACACCACCGTGCCCGTCACCATGGACGAGATGACCCTGCTCTCCGCCGCCGTCGTACGGGGCACGAAGCGCGCCCTCATCGTCGGCGACCTCCCCTTCGGCTCGTACCAGGAAGGCCCGGTCCAGGCGCTGCGCTCGGCGACCCGGCTGGTCAAGGACGCCGGCGTCGGCGCCGTGAAGCTGGAGGGCGGGGAGCGCTCGCTGCCCCAGACCGAGCTGCTGGTCCAGGCCGGCATCCCGGTGATGTCCCACCTCGGCCTGACCCCGCAGTCCGTCAACACGATGGGGTACCGGGTGCAGGGCCGCAGCGACGAGGCCGCGCACCGGTTGCTGCGCGACGCCAAGGCGGCCCAGGACGCGGGCGCCTTCGCCGTCGTCCTCGAACTCGTGCCGGCCGAGCTGGCCGCCGAGGTCACCCGTTCGCTGCACATCCCCACCATCGGCATCGGCGCCGGTCCCGACACGGACGCCCAGGTCCTCGTCTGGACCGACATGGCCGGGATGACGGACGGGAAGGTGCCGCGCTTCACCAAGCAGTACGCGAATCTGCGGCAGACGCTCGGCGACGCGGCGAAGGCCTTCGCGGACGACGTCACCGGCGGAGCGTTCCCGGCCGAGGAGCACACCTTCCACTAGCGGAACCAGGCACCAGGCACCACGCGCTCCAAGCCACTACCGGCACCAACGACAGCCCGCCGATCCTCCCCCGTCGGCGGGCTGTCGGCATGCCGGGGACGTCTCCGGCACCCGGGCGTAGCCTGAGAACGGACTCGGGATCCGCCGCTCCGCCGAGGAGGTGGATGGCCATGGCCGGGATCTTCTCCAAGAACTTCGACTCCGCCGACGAAACCCGGCCCTTCGAGGACGGCAAGGGGAAGGTGGAGGTGCTCGCCACGGACCGCGGCCCCGTCGGCCGGGGCGTCTTCGAGCCGGGCTGGCAGTGGTCCAAGCACGTCAAGCCCGCGGTCGGCGGCGAGAGCTGCCAGGCCACGCACTCGGCGTACATCATCAGCGGGCGGATGAAGATCGTCATGGACGACGGCGAGTCCGCCGAGGCGGGGCCCGGCGACTACCTCGGCATCGCGCCGGGGCACGACGCCTGGGTCGTCGGGGACGAGCCCTGTGTCCTCGTCGACTGGACGGGTTTCGGGGACTACGCCAAGCCCGCGTAGACCTCTCGTAGATCCGGTTGTCCACAGGGGACCGACCGTCCGTCGACAGCTTGTCGGTGGCTCGTCGGCGGCTTGTCGGTGGCTTGTCGGTGGCGGCTGCGACCGTGTACGGCATGACGCGAATCGACAAGAACGCCGTCGAGGTACGAGGCCTCGTGAAGCACTACGGCGAGACGAAGGCGCTGGACGGGGTGGACCTCAATGTCCGTGAGGGCACGGTTCTCGGTGTCCTCGGGCCCAACGGCGCCGGCAAGACCACCCTGGTCCGCTGCCTTTCCACACTGATCACGCCCGACACCGGACGCGCCACCGTCGCCGGATTCGATGTGCTGCGCCAGCCCCGACAGCTGCGCCGCGCCATCGGCCTCACCGGCCAGTACGCCTCGGTGGACGAGAAGCTGTCCGGCTGGGAGAACCTGTACATGATCGGGCGGCTGCTCGATCTTCCCCGCAAGGACGCGCGACGCCGCGCCGACGAGCTGCTGGAGCGGTTCTCCCTCACGGAGGCCGCGAAACGCCCGGCCTCCACGTACTCGGGAGGTATGCGGCGCCGACTGGACCTGGCCGCCTCGATGATCGGGCAGCCCGCGGTGCTCTTTCTGGACGAGCCGACGACGGGCCTCGACCCCCGGACCCGTAACGAGGTCTGGGACGAGGTCCAGCGGATGGTCGCCGAAGGCGTCACCGTCCTGCTCACCACCCAGTACATGGAAGAGGCCGAGCAGCTGGCGAACGAGCTGACGGTCATCGACCGCGGCCGGGTCATCGCCGAGGGCAGGATCGACGAGCTGAAGGCCAGGGTCGGCGGCCGCACCCTGCGGATCCGGCCGGCGGACGCGGCGCAGCTGCCCGCGATGTCCTCGGCCGTCCGCGAGGCGGGGCTCGACGGCATCGCGGGCGCACAGGCAGTGCCGGACGAGGGCGTGCTGTACGTCCCGATCCTCAGCGACGAACAACTGACCGCCGTGGTCGGCCTGCTGGGGGCCCGCGGCTTCGCCATCGCCGACATCGGCACCGATCTGCCCAGCCTGGACGAGGTGTTCCTGGCCATCACCGGCCACAAGACGGCGCCCGTCACCGACACGATCCCCCAGGAGGTCGCGGCGTGAGCGCCACCACCATCAGCACCACCACCGTCAGCACCACCCACCTCGCCGCCGAAGGCCGTATCGGCCTGCGCGGCAATCTGCGGCACATCGGCGCGCTGGTCCGCCGCAATCTGCTGTGGATCCGGCAGGACCCGGAGTCGATGTTCGACGCCGTGCTGATGCCGATCGTCTTCACCCTGCTCTTCGTGTTCGTCTTCGGCGGCGCGATCTCCGGCAAGGGCAATCAGGATGCGTACGTCAACTATGTGGTGCCCGGCCTCATGGCGATGCAGGGCATGAACATCGCGATGGGTGTCGGCACCGGCTTCAACCAGGACTACCAGACGGGCGTCATGGACCGCTTCCGGTCCCTGCCCATCGCCCGGTCCTCCGTCCTGATCGCCAAGATCGTGGTCGAGATCGGCCGGATGATGGTCGCCATCGCGATCCTGCTGACGGTCGGCTTCCTGCTCGGGCTGTCCGTGGCGGACGTCCCCGGGCTGTTCACGGCCATCGGACTCGCGCTGGTCTTCGGGGCCTCGATCATGTGGATCTTCCTCACCATGGGCGTGACCATGAAGAACGCCCAGGCCATTCAGGGAATGGGGTTCCTCGTGCTGATGCCGCTGCAGTTCGGGTCCTCGATCTTCGCGCCGACCAGCTCCATGCCGGGCTGGCTGCAGACCTTCACGGACTACAACCCGCTGTCGTCGCTGGCCGACGCGGCCCGTGGGCTCATGAACGGCGGCCCGGTGGCCCACGATGTGTGGGTGACGCTGATCTGGTCGGTGGTGATCACCGTGACGATGGCGCCGATCGCGATACACAAGTTCCGTACGAAGTCCTGATCGACGCGGCCAGGCGTCAGCAAGGCGCTGTGGCATCGGTGGCATCGGTGGCGTCGCACGCGGCACGGTGCCAGGTCCTGGCTTCGTCACGCCGGTTCCACGTCACGCCGGTTCCACGGCACGCCGGATCTACGGCACGCCGGGTCTTCACACCCGTGCTTCGCCGGCCGTCGTGGTCCACGCCTGCACCAGGGCGGCGGCCTCCTCCAGAGTGAGGTCGCCGCCCTCGGCGTACCGGGCCTCGAACTCCGCCTCGGTGAGAACGGCGCGGGTGGCCCGCTCGGCACGGACACGGCCCTCCCGCTCCTGGGACGAGACCACGACATATCCGGCCGGCAGCAGATGCTCGTACGCGCCGAGCAGCCGGGCCGCGTCGCCCGCCGGCTCACGCCCCAGACCGGCCAGCGCCTCGGCCGCGGTCACCAGGTGGATCGCGGGAATATGCGGCGCGATCATCAACGAGAGCGGTGTCAGCGCGTGCTCCAGCGCCTGGGCGGCACGGCCCACGGCGTCGTCGTACCGGGCGTCCATACAGTCCAGCCAGGCGTGGCAGCCCAGCCGGAAGCCCTCGAAAACGGCGAGAGTGGACGAGCGGAACTCCTCGGCCAGGAGCTCCAGTTGTTCGCGCCCTTCCGTGATGCGCCCGGTGCGGCCGAGTTCCAGGGTGAGGTAGAGCCGGGCCGCAGGCACGAACTCCCGGCCGGCGCCGCCTTCGCGCGCGGCGGCGAGGACGTCCCGGAGGATGGCCTCGCCCTCCTCGCCACGGCCCAGTTCGGGCAGCACGCCGGCCAGCCTGGACCGCAGCAGCGGGACCTGGCTCTGCGCGCCCAGCCGCTCGGCCCGGTCCACCGCGGCGGCGAAGTCCTCGGCGGCGAGCCGGAACTCACCTCGCCGCTCACGGGACTCGCCCCGCGCCGACAGCGCTCCGGCCGCACCCCACAGATCACCGAGCCGGTCGAAGATCTCCAGGCTGCGGTCGGCGTCGGCGGCGGCGTCACCCGCCCATTCACTCCGGTTGGCCAGGACGTTGGCGCGCATCCGGAGCGCGGCGGCGAGCGACCACTCGTCACCGGACTCCTCGCAGCCGCTCACGGTCATGTCGAGCACATGGCGCAGCTGCTCACCGTCACCGGTCAGCATGATCGCGTAGAACCAGAGCGCGCCGGGGAAGCGGCAGGTCTGCGGCAGTCCCGGCCGGTAGACCTCGGCCACCCTGCGCAGCCACTCCAGCCGCTCGGGCATCATCCAGTCGTCGATCCCGTGCGCCATGCTGACCATCCCGATCAGCCTCACTCCGCGTCGCGCCTCCAGGAGCTGCTCGGGCTCGAACGGTGGCGGAGCGTCGGTGGCCGGGGCGTGCAGCGGCGGGGCCGGGACCAGGGGCGGTTCGAACGGATCGGGACCGAGGGCGGCGGTGGCCAGCGCCCAGTGCCGGGCGTCGCTGCGCAGATCCCGCATCTGCCAGTACCAGGCCAGGGAGAGCACCAGGCAGAGAGCTTCCTGCTCGTCCCGGGCGGCGGTGGCACGGCGCAGCGCGGTGCGCAGATTCTCGTACTCGAGCTCCAGCCGGGCACCGGCCTCGATCTGCTCCGGTCCTCGGAGCAACGGATCGGTGCGGCGGGCGAGTTCGCGGTAGTGGGTGAGATGGGCACGCTCGGCGTCCACCCGGTCGCCCGCCTCGTCGAGCCGCTCGGCGGCGTACTCGCCGACCGTCTCCAGCAGCCGGTAGCGCATGCCGCCGACCGGTGAAGGCGCGGCCACGACCAGCGATTTGTCGACGAGCGCGCCGAGTACGGGGACGACGTCGCGGGCGGCCTCCGTCGCACAGACCGACTCCGCAGCCGGGAGGTCGCAGCCGCGGGCGAAGACGGAGAGGCGGCGCAGTACGGTGCGTTCGGCGTCGTCGAGGAGGTCCCAGGACCAGTCGACGACCGCGCGCAGGGTCTGCTGCCGCGGCAGGACGGTACGGCTGCCGCTGGTCAGCAGCCGGAAGCGGTCGTCGAGACGGTCGGCGATCTGGCGCGGAGTGAGCATCCGCAGCCGGGCGGCGGCGAGTTCGACGGCGAGCGGCAGCCCGTCGAGGCGGCGGCAGATCTCCTCGGCCGCCGCACGGTCGTCGTCGATCCGGAAGGCGGGGTTCGCGGCCGCGCCCCGGTCGGCGAAGAGCCGCAGGGCCATCGGGTCGGGCAAGGGGCCGACGGGGCGCACCGCCTCGCCCGGCACAAGGAGGGCTTCGCGGCTGGTGGTGAGGACCGTGAGCCCCGGGCAGCGTTCCAGGAGCCGCTCGCACAGGTCCGCGGCGGCGGCCACGACGTGCTCGCAGTTGTCGAGGAGAAGCAGCATCTGGCGGCGCGCGCAGTGCTCCGTAAGGCGTACGAACGGGTCGTCGCCGTGCCGGTCGGACGCCGCCCGCAGCCCCTCCGCACCCGCACCGCGCAGGACCGTCTCGCGCGCGCCGAGCGCGGTGAGGACGGCTTCGGGCACATTGTCCGGGTCGCCGACGGGCGCGAGTTCGACGAGCCACACACCGTCCGCGTAGGCCCCGGCCGCCCGCTCGGCCGCCTCCTGCGACAGCCGTGTCTTCCCGGCCCCGCCGGGCCCCAGCAGCGTGACGAGCCGCGCCCGCCCGAGGTCTTCGCAGATGGTGTCGATGTCCGACTCCCGCCCGACGAAGCTGGTGAGCCGCGCCCGCAGATTCCCCTGCGGGGAGCGGCGGGGTTCCGGTCCGGTGGCTCCCGCTCCGTCCCGGCCCGCACGACCGCACGACGTACGACCACCTGCCGCAGGGCCGTCGGGTCCGGCCACGGACACGGGCACGGACCTGGGCACGGGCACGGATCCGAAGTCCGGGTTCAGCAGCTCCGCGTGCAGCGCGCGCAGTCCGGGCCCCGGGTCGGTGCCCAGACGGGTGGAGAGCTCGCGGCGGACCGATTCGTACGCCGCGAGGGCCTCCGCCGTGCGGCCCGCGGCGCGCAGGGCGCGGATGCGGAGGACGTGGAGGGATTCGTCGATCGGGTGGTCGCCGCAGAGCGCGGCGAGCTCGGCCAGCGTCTCCTCCGCCCGGCCCAGGGCAAGTGCCGCCGCCAGACGGGTGCGGCGGGCGGCCAGGCGCCGGGTCTCCCAGCGGGCCGCCTCGGCGGTACGGTCCGGCAGATCGGTCAGCACCGGACCCCGCCACAGCGCGAACGCCTCGTCGAGCAGTTCCACGGCCTTGCCCGGGTCCCCTTCCGCGAGCGCCCGCGCTCCCTCCCCCGCGAGCCGCTCGAACCGGTAGAGGTCCACGTCCTCAGGCTCGACGTGCAGCCGGTACCCGCCGTCCGCGGAGACGACCGCACCGTGCCCGAGGGCCCGCCGCGCCCGCCCGACGAGGGCCTGGACCGCCCCGACCGCGTCGGCCGGCGGTTCGCCGTCCCACACCTCGTCGACGAGGACGGCGACCGGGACGGTACGCCCGCCGCGCAGTGCCAGCACAGCCACCAGCGCACGCAGCCGCGCCCCGCCGAGCGGGGCGGGGGTGCCGTCGTCGTGACAGGCCTGGGTGGTGCCGAGTACGGAGAGACGCACCCGCCCATTGTCCCCGGTGCTGTCCGGCGGCCTGGACCGGCATGGCCCGCGCGTCAGAAGACCGGCTGCGCGTCGGGACGTCAGAACGTCAGAACGTCAGGAACCCATGGCACCTCGCAGGACGTTCCTCCCGCGTCACCGGTACGGTCTACTCGCGCCGCCCTCCCTCGGCCTCGGCCAAGGGAGACCCGTCCCGCCCCGCTCGCCCCGCCGCACCCCAGGAGCCCCGCCCATGACCTCCGCCACCACCCGCAGCAGCGACCGGAGGATCTCACCCGTCTTTCTCGGCATCACAGCGATCATGGCGGTCACCGGCTGGGCGGTCTGGACCGGCTTCGCACCCAATGCGGGCCTCGCGGTCTTCCTGTTCGTCACGGCCGCGTGGATCGTCTCGCTCTGTCTGCACGAGTACGCGCACGCCCGCACCGCGCTGCACGGCGGCGACCTCACCATCGGCGCCAAGGGCTATCTGACGCTCAATCCGCTCAAGTACACCCATGCGCTGCTGAGCATCGTGCTCCCCGTGATCTTCGTGATCATGGGTGGCATCGGTCTGCCGGGCGGCGCGGTCTTCATCGAGCGGCACCGCATCCACGGCCGCTGGAAGCACAGCCTGATCTCCGCCGCGGGCCCGCTGACGAACGTCCTGTTCGCGGTCGTGTGCACCGCCCCGTTCTGGCTGGACGCGCTGGACGGCGTTCCGATGGCGTTCCGCTTCGCCCTGGCGTTCCTGGCGCTGCTTCAGGTGACGGCCGCGATCCTGAACTTCCTGCCGGTCCCGGGTCTGGACGGCTACGGGGTGATCGAGCCGTGGCTGTCGTACAAGGTCCGCCGGCAGGTGGAGCCGTTCGCACCGTTCGGCCTGCTCGCCGTCTTCGGCGTTCTCTTCATCCCCGAGGTCAACCACGCGTTCTTCGACGCGATCGACGCGATCCTGCGGGGCCTCGGGGTGTCCGAGCCCGAGACGTACTGCGGGTACAACCTGTACCGCTTCTGGACCGGGCAGAACCCGCTCTGCGAGGCGGCCCTCAGCCAGTGATCACCCCTGCTTGGCGATCTTCGCCCGGCGGATGTAGTACACGGCCATGTTGGACGACACCCCGGCCAGCAGCACCCAGATGATCCCCAGCCAGCTGCCCTCGACGAAGGACACGACCGCCGCGGCGGCGGCGAGGAGGCAGATGACGATGGCGTAGAGGGCGAGGCGGGGCATGGGGGTCGGCTCCTGTCCGGTCAGTGGTGTTCCGGACCAGTGTCCCCCATGCCCGTACGCTCCCGTGCGACGGCCGGTACGGAGCCGGTGCGACGGCCGGCCGGTACGGAGCCGGTGCGACGGCCGGACCTCGGCGAGGCCTGCCCGGTCGTTCCTGCCCGTCCCGGTCTAGACGTCGGTGACGCGCAGGCCGGCGTGCGCCTTGTAGCGGCGGTTCACCGAGATCAGGTTGGCGACCAGCGACTCCACCTGGTGCGCGTTCCTCAGGCGGCCCGCGAAGACGCCCCGCATACCCGGGATACGGCCCGCCAGCGCCTGCACGATGTCCGTGTCCGCACGCGCCTCGCCCAGCACCATCACATCGGTGTCGATCTCCTCGATCGACTCGTCCTGCAGCAGCACCGCCGACAGGTGGTGGAAAGCGGCCGTGACCCGGGACTCGGGCAGCAGGGCGGCGGCCTGCTCGGCGGCGCTGCCCTCCTCCGGCTTCAGCGCGTACGCGCCCTTCTTGTCGAAGCCGAGCGGGTTGACGCAGTCGACCACGAGCTTCCCGGCGAGCTCGTCGCGCAGCGCCTCCAGGGTCTTGCCGTGGCCCTCCCACGGCACGGCCACGATCACGACATCGCTGCGCCGCGCGCACTCGGCGTTCTCTGCGCCCTCGATACCGAGGCCGAGCTCGGCGGCGGCGGTCCCGGCGCGTTCGGCGGCCCGGGATCCGATGATCACCTTCTGCCCGGCGCGGGCGAGCCGGTAGGCGAGGCCACGACCCTGGTCACCGGTGCCGCCGAGGACACCGACGACCAGACCGGAGACATCGGGGAGGTCCCAGGGGTCCTTGGCGGGAGCGGCGGGCTTCGGAGCGGCAGCGTTGTCTTGTGAGGTCATGGACTCGACATTACTGGCTGGTCGGGTGGGCCCGGACAGGCCGCCGCTCGACGCGATCGACCCACACGATCCAGCCGAGCGCGACGAGCATCAGCACCGGCCCTGCCAGCAGTCGCAGCGCGTACCAGTCGGTCCGGCCGACCCCTGCCAGGTCGAGGGACCCCTGTACGAGCGCCCCGGCACAGGCCGCGAACAGCAGCCGGCCGCGGGCCCTGAGGCCCCGGGGGCCGACACGTCGGCGAAGCCGGCCGGGCGCCTTGCCGAGAAACAGCAGCACCGCGAGGGGCAGCACGACGACCGTCCATGCCGTCACCCAGATCCAGGGGAAGCTCATGGCGGCATGATGCCCGGGAACGGCGGCGCCTCATAGGGGTGAGGTGTCACCAACCGCCTGCCTTCGCGCCGCCGTTCGGGCAGGATGCGGGGCCATGGATGCCGTACGCGTCGCACTGCTGCGAGAAGTCCTCGCCGGGACCGAATGGCCCGCCGCGGCCCGACGGTTCGCCGGGGCGCTGCGCTCGTCCGTCGTCCCGCAGGGCGGCGGGCTGCTGCTGGTGGGGACCGCCGAGTACGAGCCGTGGCATCTCGCCGCGCATCTGGTGGACGAGGCCGCCTGGTCCGGGCAGCCGGAGCTGGCACCCACGCTCGTGCGGCACCGGGTACGGGCCGGGGACCCGGCGCACCTGGCCGTCGGGCTCGGCCGTGTCGAAGCGGCCAGGCGTGGCGAGACGCTGCTGGTGGTGGCGCCGCAGCGGCCGGACGGGGGCCTGCTGGAACGGGTCCACGGCGCCCGTCGCGCCGGGGCGACGGTACTGGCGCTGGACGCCGGGGACCCGGAGGTGCACGGCCTCGCGCACGAGGCGCTCACCGTCGGGGGCGCGGCGGAGGTGGACCTCGACACGGTTCAGCACCTGGTCAGCGCGGCGGCCGGTGAGAACGTACTGCCGTCGGCGCCGCGCGGCCGCCGCCGTCTGCGCGACCGCCTCTCCCGGCTCGCGGACCAGCTGACGGCTCCTCCGCCGCCGCGCTGGTAGCGGGACCGGGGCGCCCGCGGCGGGCCTCTCCCAGGGGCTTCGCCCCGCACCCCCGTACGGCCTTCGGCCGTGTCCTTGTGTCCTCGGTCTCCCCCGGAGCTTCGCCCGGGCGACCCCCGACGGGCTCGTTCGGAGCCCCGCACGGCTGCGGCCGAGCCGGAAAACCGGTTGCCGCCGTTCGCGTCGCGCGCGGAGCATGACCGGTCATGGCCTCACGAATCGGCGCACTTCTCCCCGATCTGGCCCCATGGCGGTCATCGCGGGACTTCCGGCTGCTGTGGGCCCAGGGGCTGGTGACCTACTTCAGCAGCTTCATGGCGTTGGTGGCGCTGCCCCTGCAGATCAAGGAGCTGACCGGGTCACCGCTCGCCGTGGGCACGATGGGTGCCGTCGAACTCGTGCCACTGGTCGTCTTCGGGCTGTACGGCGGCGCGCTCGCCGATGCCGTCGACCGGCGCAAGGTCTTGCTGCTCACCGAGGCCGGGATGGCCGCGATGGCGACGATCCTGCTGGTCAACGCGCTGCTGCCGACACCGATGCTCTGGCCGCTGTATCTCGTCGCGGCCGGTGTCTCGGCGCTCGCCGGGCTCCAGCGGCCCGCGCTGGACTCGCTGCTGGCCCGCATCGTTCCGCACGACCAGCAGACCGCCGCGTCCGCGCTCAACGCCCTCCGCTGGCAGCTCGGCGCGATCGCGGGACCCGCGCTGGCCGGCCTGGTCGTGGCGTACGCGGGCCACGCCTCGGCGTACGCCACGACGCTCGCAGGTCTCGTCGTCTCCGTACTGCTCTGCACTCGGCTCGCCGCCGCCCCGCCCGCGCACGACGCGGACAAGCCGTCGCTGCGCGGCATCGCGGAGGGCGCGCGGTACGTGTGGAGCCGGCCCGTGCTGCTCGGTACGTACGCGATCGACCTGGCCGCGATGTTCTTCGCGTTCCCCAACGCGATCTTCCCGTTCCTCGCGGACGAGCTGGACGCCGAGTGGTCCCTGGGCCTGATGTACGCGGCGGGGTCGGTGGGCTCGGTCGTGCTGAGCCTGACCAGCGGCTGGACGTCACGGGTGCGGCGGCACGGGCTGTTCGTCGTCTTCGGCGCGGCCGGGTGGGGGCTGGCGATCGCGGCGGCGGGCTGGTTCACGAACGTCTGGCTGGTGCTGCTGTGCCTCGCGTTCGCGGGGGCGGGCGACATGCTGAGCGGTCTCGGCCGCTCCACGATCTGGAACCAGACCATCCCGGAGTCCCTGCGCGGCCGCCTCGCGGGCATCGAGGTGCTCTCGTACAGCGTCGGCCCCCAGCTGGGCCAGGTCCGCGCGGGCGCCATGGCCGGCTGGACCGGCACGCGCGCGGCCTTCTGGACCGGCGGCCTGGCGTGCGTCGCTTCGGTCGGGCTGCTCGCCGCGGTCCTCCCGAAGCTGCTCACCTACGACGCGGAGACGGACGAGGACGCCCTGCGCCGCCGCGCGCAGAAGGAGGAGGCGGCGGCGCAGACGGAGGCGGCACTCTGATCAGCCGGAGGCGTCGTCCCAAATAGGACGCGTCGCCTCAGTCGGACCCGTCGTCTCAGTCGGACGCGTCGCCCCCGCCGCGGGGAGCGTCGTGCCACTTGGGGTCGTTCTCCCACTCCAGGTTCCGCTCACGCGCGGTCTCCATCGCGTGCTCGGCCTCCCCGCGGGTGGCGTACGGGCCGAAGCGGTCCTTGGCCGGGCACTCGGGGCCCTCCTCGACCTTCTTGTGCTCCAGGCAGTAGTACCACTCGCCCGGCTTGCCCACCGTGCGCTTCTTGAACAGGGCCATCGTCGGCTCCTTCCTCTGACGCCATGCTGCCCCACCGGCCCTGGTTAGACTCGCTGGCATGTCTGGCCAGTCGCTGCTCGTACCAGGGGAGCTCTCTCCCACCCGCTCCGTTCCCGGAAACATCCGGCGCCCCGAGTATGTCGGGAAGCCCGCGCCGACGCCGTACACCGGGCCGGAGATCCAGAACGCCGAAACGATCGAGAGCATGCGTATCGCGGGCCGCATCGCCGCGCAGGCGATGGCCGAGGCCGCGAAGCTCATCGCGCCCGGTGTGACCACGGACGAACTGGACCGTGTCGCGCACGAGTTCATGTGCGACCACGGGGCGTACCCGTCGACGCTCGGCTACCGCGGCTTCCCGAAGTCGCTGTGCTCCTCCATCAACGAGGTGATCTGTCACGGGATCCCCGACTCGACGGTGCTGCGCGACGGCGACATCGTGAACCTGGACGTCACCGCGTACATCAACGGTGTGCACGGCGACAACAACGCCACCTACCTCTGCGGCGACGTGGACGAGGACTCGAAGCTCCTGGTGGAGCGGACGCGGGAGTCGCTCAACCGGGCCATCAAGGCGGTCAAGCCCGGCCGCCAGATCAACATCATCGGCCGGGTCATCGAGTCGTACGCGAAGCGCTTCGGCTACGGCGTCGTGCGCGACTTCACCGGGCACGGCATCAATTCGTCGTTCCACTCCGGGCTGATCATCCCGCACTACGACAGCCCGCACGCGACGACCGTCATCCAGCCGGGAATGACCTTCACGATCGAGCCGATGCTGACGCTCGGCACGCACGAGTACGACATGTGGGAAGACGGCTGGACCGTCGTGACGAGGGACCGCAAGCGGACGGCCCAGTTCGAGCACACCCTGGTGGTGACGGACAGCGGGGTCGAAATCCTCACGTTGCCCTGACGTTGCCCTGACGCGGAACAGGGGTAGCGTTTTTACCGACAGGCCGTCGGGAACTGGTTGACTTAGGTAAGCCTAAGTAGCCGGATCTTACCGGTTCCCGCCCCCATCGGCCCCCGGAGGCCCGCCTTGGACACGCTGGACACGCCGTTCTCGACCCTGATCCGTGTCGCGTCGCACGAACAGCACACCGAAGCGGAAACCTCGACCTTCATGAGCGATCTGCTCGGCGGCCGGCTCGCGGTCGGCGCGTACGCCCGCTACACCGAGCAGCTCTGGTTCGTGTACCGGGCACTGGAAGGCGCGGCCGAGACGCTCGAGGACGACCCCGTCGCCGGCCCGTTCATACAGCCGGAGCTGTTCCGTACGGCCGAACTGGAGCGCGATCTGGCGCATCTGCGCGGCGCGGACTGGCAGGAGGGCCTCCGGCCGCTGCCCGCGACGGCCGCGTACGCCGCGCGGGTCGAGGAGTGCGCCCGTACCTGGCCCGCGGGGTACGTCGCCCACCACTACACCCGCTACCTCGGAGACCTCTCCGGCGGCCAGATCATCCGGGACAAGGCCGAGCGGACCTGGGGCTTCAACCGCAAGGGCGACGGCGTCCGTTTCTATGTCTTCGAGCAGATCTCCAACCCGGCCGCGTTCAAGCGGGGTTACCGGGAGCTGCTGGACCAGGTGAAGGCCGACGACCTGGAGAAGCTGCGCATCATCGACGAGTGCAAGCGCGCCTTCGACTTCAACGGCGCGGTGTTCAGGGAGCTGGGCCAGGAATTCCCGTTGAGCGCGTAGACGAGTAAGTCCTATCTCCCGCCTGCTCCGCGACGCCCGGCACGCACTCCCCCGTAGCCCTTCGGGCACGGGAGGTGCCCCCACGCCGCGTTGTCGGGATCGT
>NZ_JBSGZO010000120.1:0-20510 GCF_053611045.1 Streptomyces sp. NPDC054841
ACACCTGGCATCTCGCCCCGGCCACCGCGTAGCGCAAAGGGCCGCCCGGCCTGCGGCCGGACAGCCCCTCAACAAGATTTTCAGCAGCCTTCTAGGCGAGGGCCTCCACCGCCGCGACCGCGAAGCCGTGATCCTGCTGCGGTGCGCCGCCTCCGACGCCGATCGCGCCGACGACGCGGCCGTCGCGGTGGACCGGGACGCCGCCCGCGATGAAGAGGAGCGGGCGGTCCAGGGCCGTCGGGAGGGTGTGGAACAGTCCGCCCGGCTGCACCGCGTCGACGAGGTCCGCGGTGGGGGCGTTCAACTGCAGCGCCGTGAACGCCTTGCGCGTGCTGGTCTCGCCTGCGATGAGCACCGCCCGGTCGTCGCGGCGGAAGGCCAGCAGGTGACCCCCGGCGTCGAGGACGGTGATCGCGACGGTCACGCCGGCCGCTTCGGCTGCCGAGCGGGCGGCCTCCACAAGAGCCTCGGCATCCTGTGTGGTCAGCGGGGCGACGGCGGTGGTGACAGTGGCGGTCATGATGAACTCCTTGGTGCGGTAGGGCTGCAGAGCATTGGTGGGGATGAGAGGCCTGGGCGCTGAGGCTCAGTGACGCGCCGCGGGGACGGACACGGGCTCTGTCACCGCACCGGCGGCCACGACCCGGCTCCCGCGGCGGACGGAAGCGCGCTCCAGGGCGGCCGAGAGGACAGCGAGCCCGAGTGCAGAGGCGGCGAGCAGGGCACCGACCCAGTTCGGGGCGGTGAAGCCGAGGCCGGCCGCGATGACGATGCCGCCGAGCCAGGCAGAGAGCGCATTGCCCAGGTTGAAGGCGCCGATGTTGACGGCCGAGGCCAGCGTCGGAGCACCCGACGCCTGGTCGAGGACCCGCTTCTGCAGCGGCGGCACAGTGGCGAAGCCCAGCGCGCCGACGAGCACGATGGTGACGGCTGCCGCGATCTTGTTGTGCGCGGTGAACGTGAACAGTCCCAGCACGAGGGCGAGAGCACCGAGCGAGACGTACAGCAGCGGCATCAGCGCCCGGTCCGCGAACTTGCCGCCGACCAGGTTGCCGCCGACCATGCCCAGGCCGAACAGGACGAGCAGCCAGGTGACGGAGGAGTCGGCGAAGCCGGCGATCTCGGTCATCATCGGCGTGATGTAGGTGACCGCTGCGAAGACCCCGCCGAAGCCCAGCACGGTCATCGCCATGGCCAGCAGTACCTGCACATTACGGAACGCGGCGAGTTCGTGGCGCAGCCGTACGCCTTCGGGCCTGGGCTGCTCCGGCACCAGCTTCGCGACTCCGGCGAGCCCCAGCACGCCAAGCCCGGCGACGATGAAGAACGTGGCGCGCCAGCCGACGCTCTGCCCGATGAACGTGCCCAGCGGAACACCGACGACGTTCGCGACGGTCAGCCCGGTGAACATCATGGCGATGGCGCCGGCCTTCTTCTCGGGGGCGACCAGGTCGGCCGCGACCACCGAGCCGATGCCGAAGAACGCGCCATGGGCGAGCGAGGCCACCACACGGCCGGCGAGCATCACACCGAAGGCCGGGGCGACGGCGGACAGCACATTGCCCGCGATGAACAGCCCCATCAGCAGCATCAGCATCCGCTTGCGGGAGACCTTGGTCCCGAGGACGGTCATCAGCGGTGCGCCGAGGACGACCCCGAGGGCGTACCCGGTGACCAGGTAGCCGGCGGTGGGGATGGAGACCTGGAAGTCATCGGCGACTTCTGGGAGCAGTCCCATGATCACGAACTCGGTGGTTCCGATACCGAATGCCCCGATGGCCAGGGCGAGGAGCGCGAGCGGCATGGGATTGTCACCTTCCAGAAGATTGCGTCTGCGCCTTACGAGCGTCCACAATAATTGCAGACGCCGATTAATTGCAAACGCGGGCTATTGCATGGGTCGACTATCCTGGGCTCCGGCCACTGCACGGCCCACTGCCCCGGCACTCAAGGCGCTCCTCGACGAAGGAGAGATCGATGACAGCGACTGACCCGGCACTCACCGCCCTCGCCCAGAGCTGGTGCGCCCTCTCCCTGCTGCACGGCAGGATCGAGGCCCGTATCGAGCGGGCCCTCCAGGCCAAGCACGATCTGAGCGTGCGCGAGTACTCGCTCCTCGATGTCCTGAGCCGTCAGCACAACGGCCCGGGCGGCCATCTCCAGATGAAGCAGGTCGCCGACGCCGTCGTGCTCAGCCAGAGCGCCACGACCCGTCTGGTCACCCGGCTCGAGGACCGAGGGCTGCTCAGCCGCTATCTCTGCGACACCGACCGCCGCGGCATCTACACCGATGTCACGGAGGCCGGCCTGAAGCTGCTCTCCGAGGCCCGGCCGACGAACGACAGCGCACTGCGCGCGGCGCTCGACGAAGCCGCGAAGAACCCCGAGCTGGCTCCCCTGGTCAGGACGGTCGAGGAACTGAAGATCCCGACAACCACAGGGGTACCGGCGTAGGCGCCGTACGCCTGCACCTCGTACGCCTGATCCGAGTCGTACGCCTGCACCGATACGGGCGGGCCCTCGACAGCACACCCGCATAGGCTGCGGATCATGAGCGATCTTCAGATACGGCCCGCGTGCCCCGCCGACATCCCCGCGATCGTGGCGATGCTCGCAGACGACCCGCTGGGCACACAGCGCGAGTCGCCGGACGACCTCACTCCGTACACCGCTGCGTTCGAGCGAGTGGCGAAAGATCCGAACCAGCATCTCGTGGTCGCAGAGCGGGACGGCCGAGTCGTCGGCACGCTGCAGCTCACCGTCATCCCCGGCCTCTCGCGGCGCGGCGCCAACCGCTCGATCATCGAAGCGGTACGGATCCACGCCGAGGAACGCGGCAGCGGCCTGGGCACCCAGCTCATCGAATGGGCCGTCGACGAATCCCGGCGCCAGAACTGCCAGTTGGTCCAGCTGACGTCCGACGCCTCCCGCACCGACGCCCACCGCTTCTACGAGCGCCTCGGCTTCGAGGCCTCGCACATCGGCTTCAAGCGCGCGCTCTGACCGGCAGCCGTCCTACGATCCGGCCATGAGCAGCGCCCCGCATCGGATCAGCCCGGCAGAACGCCGTACCCGCCTCGGGCGACGCCATCTCCTGGCGCTCTCCGTGCGCGCCTCCACCGCAGTGGAGGCCGCCGATGCGGTGGTCGCGCTCCACGGCACAGATGCCGCAACCGTACCCCGCTGGGGCACGAACTGACCGCCTGGGCGCCGTGCCTGGCCGGCCCGGGCCAGTTTCACGTGAAACATCGCTCCGGTCTCATGATCCGGGAACCACGGCGCGAGCCCCCAGCCCACGACTTCACGGCCTCATGTCTGCGCCACTCGACTGCTTCAGTGCTTCACAGCTTCAGGCCACGCCAGCCGCTCTCGTCCACCCCACCGGGTACATCGGCCGCAGGGTCGTACGGCTCACGCGTAAAGGCGAAGGAACCCAGATCGAGATGGCTCACCGAGCCATCGGTCCGTCGCACGACGCGCAGCGTCTCCCCCGCGTAGTAGCCATCCAGCCCGGTCCATGTGCCGTCCGGGCAGGCACGGAAGCGCGAGCCGCGGCCGTTCGCCTTCAGCGGGTACAGCTCCAGGCCCCGGTCCGCCACCAGCTTCAGCCCGAAGGCGTACGTGCCCCAGTACCAGGGCCCCGCCAGCTCCAGCAACGCCTCGTCCACTTCCGGCATCGGACGCCACAGCTCGGGGAAGCTCGGCTCCGCCTCGGCCACGATGCGTACGAGATCGGCGGCGACCACGGCGGTGAGCGGCCCCGAGGTGGCGTTGGCCAGCACCACCGCGGCGACGTCTTCCTCCACACACACCCACAGGCAGGCAACGTACCCGGGCAGCGACCCGGTGTGGCCGATGAGCGTGCGTCCGTCCCTCCGTACGACCTGAAGACCGAGCCCGTACCCGCTGTCCCACTCCCCGGTCTCCGGCGGCGCCGACGGTGTCCGCATCTCGCATACGGAGTCTGCTGAGAGCACGCGGTCGTCCCCCTCGGCCAGGAAGCCGGCGAACCGGCAGATGTCGGCGGCGGTCGACCAGAGCTGACCGGCCGGGGCCATCAGCCCGAGATCCTCGGTCGGCTCGGGCATCATCACATCCGCCCAGGGGTGCACGGCCCATCCGCCCGCATGGGGAGCCTGCGGCTGAGTACTCGTACGGCTCATGCCCAGTGGTTCCAGGATCTCGCGCCGGAGCGCTTCGGCCCACGCTTCCCCGCGCACCGCCTCGACCAGCGAACCGAGCAGCGTGTAACCGGGGTTGGAGTAATGGTGCCGACGGCCCACAGGGTGCAGGAGAGGCCTGTCGCCGAGTACATCGCTCAGCTCGGGCCGGAGCGTGCCGGGCGTGCGCTCCCACCACGGCGCGGGACTCTCGGCAACCAGCCCCGCGCTGTGCCCCAGGAGTTGGGCGACGGTGACCTCGCCCACCCCCGTGCCGGGGAGGTGCTTCTCCAGCTGATCACTCAGGTCGAGCAGCCCTTCGTCCCGCAGCCGCAGGACCAGCACGGCGGTGAAGGTCTTCGTGAGGGAGCCGATGCGGTACTGAGTGTCGGCGTCCGGCGCATGGCCGTCCACGCAGCTGCGCGCACCGCTCCAGACGCGATGTCCGCCCCGGGCCACCGCCCCGACGAGAGAGGGGGCGCGCCCTTCGGACTGCGCGGTGGCCACCCGGTGCAGCAGGGCCCGCTCAGTACTGGGCAGAAGCGCTTCGAAAGGTGAGGTCATGCACCAGATCTATCCGAACGGTCCGGCCCGGGTCGACCGGCCCTCCGAGTATCGAAAGGCATCCAGGCCGCACGAACCATCCGCTCTGCGCCCAGGGGCTCTCCTTCACGGATGGCTCGGGCAACCTCCACGAACCGATGTCCCCGGCCGACCACCCGATCCGGAATCACCCGGAGTCACTCCGCAGGCGCCGTGGCCAGCAGCTTCCTCGCCAGGGCACGCGCCACGTAGTCGGCATGCGGGGTCCCGTCGTTGAACGGGTCGGCGGCCGCGACCCGGCGCGGCGACCACGCGAGTCGCTCCACCGCGGGGCGCGCCTGCCGTGGGAGCCGGCCCATCTCGGTCAGCGTCCGCAACGACTCCATCTGGGGCTCGTAGAAGTGCTGAAACCGAGCGAGCTGGTCGGCCGTCGGCCCCACGGTGTCCGTGGTGTCGCCGGTGATCCGCCAGATCGCCGCCGCGGCCGCCGCCTTGGTGTCCCGCGACGGCGACGACAACCGCCGCTCCAGCTCCGGCAGCAGCTCCGCCCCCGCGGGCCCGACCAGGCCGGCCGTACCCAGCCACCGGAGCCAGTGGTGCCCGTTCAGCCCGGCTCGTATGTGATCAACCGCGAGCGAGTGGTCCCCGGTCATCCGCGCGTACGCGAGCGCTGCTCCCACGTCGCCCTCGTGCGCCGCCGCGAGCAGCGCCCGTCGCGCGTCGGGCCCGGCGTCCGGGCCGAGCGCCGCCAGCACGTCCGCCGAGTCCGGTACGGCGCGGACGAGTTCACCGAGACAGCGCACGGCGAGTCGCGGAAAGTGCGCCAGTACCCCGATCCACTCCGCGCGCGGCCGCTCGGCGACCCGCGCGGCCACGGGCTCTGCAACCGCCCCGAAAACCTCAACCGCGGCCGCTACCGCATTCGCTGTCCCGCTGTGCTCCGGCAGTTCGTCCATCAGTCGCAGTACCCGCCCAACAGCGTCCGGCACCCGCAGGCGTACCGCCACGACAGCGGCTGCAGCGCGTATGTCGTCATCGGACGACTCCAGGAAGGGGACGAGCCACGGCATGTGTTCCCCGCCCGCCAGAGCCGACCCGACGCGTGCGATCTCGTACAACTGGTAGGCGTGCTCCGCCTCCTTCACCAGCCAGGGCAGCACGTCCCGTTCGCGGTCCCGCCATCGCTCGGTGATGCCGTGCGCGAGGAACGGCATCCCTCGTGCGACGGCACGCAGCGCGGCATCCGGATCGTCGAGGAGCCGCTCGTCGAGCGGCTGGAAGGGGTCGGGCCATGGCCCCCGACCCAGCGACACCGGCCGGGCCGCGTACGCCTCGACCGCACACTCCACCAGCTGCGCGGGGAACGGAGTTTCAGCCGTGCGCAACAGATCGTTCGCCGCGGCCAGCCGCACCTCGGGCTCCGGGTCGGACAGCAGCGCCCGGCCCCGCTCGGTCCGGGCACCCTCGCTGACATCCAGCAGCCCCAGCGCGGTGACAAGATCCGCCCGCACCTCCGTGTCCTGTTCGCTCGCCAACCGCGCCCGCAGCAACGGCATCAGCGGCAACGCGCCCTCCCCGCACGCCGCGATCAGCCACACCATCGCCCGCCGTACGCCGCGCGCCTCATCCACCACGAGGCCGAGCAGCGAAGGCACCACTTCAGCGATCGCGCGCCGCACCGCCGCGAGGTCATTGCGGTTCCCGTTGCCATCGGCGATCGCACCGATCAGCCACAGCAGCTCCACCCTGTGGCCCGGCCCGTGGAGCGCGAGCCGGCCGAGAAACGGCACGGCAGGCGCTGTGCTCGAATACACCGTCCCCTGATGGCAGAGCGAGGAGACCAGTTCGTCGAGCGCCTCGTCCCGTACGCCTTCCTCCGCGTCCCCCGCCGCCCGCAACAGCTCCGGCACATCGTCCGCTGGCCCGTACGCGTGCGTGAGCCCTGCCCAGTCCACCTCGTCGAGCCGCTCCATCATGGGGCGACCCTACGGGGACGGGCTTGAAGCCCTGCACGGCTGTTGGAGGATCTCGCGGCCATGTCCTTGGGCATCGTCCTGACCAGTGGGTTCCCTGGCTGTCTCAGACCGTGTCGCCGTGCTTGTGTCTCAGCTCCGTGGGCATTCCCGGGGGCACGTCTCGTCTCCCGGACTCAGGGCCTGTCGCCCACCGAAGTGCCGAAGGATTTCAGTCCCCGTAGCCGAGTGCCGGCCCGGGCGGGCCGGCTTCCGGGGGCGGGGGCGTCGCCCGGGCAGGTCCACGGGTGCTTCCACTGCCCCGAGTGACGCCCGACTGCCACAGGTGGGCGCCGGGCGCGCCCCGGCCCGGGGCCTCCTCGGGGGAGACTGTCCGGTCCTCGGCCGTGGCCCGCTCGGCGGGCGCGGCCTGCTGCGCGGGGACCAACCGCTCGGCGGGCGCGGCCTGTTCTGCGGACGAGGACCGCGCCGTCGAGGCGGTTCGCGCCGCAGCCTTCCAGCGTTCCGGTACGGACGACAGCCGCTGTACCGCCTCTCCGTCCCCTTCCCGCGCCTGCGCGACGGCACGCGCCCGGAGCGCGCTCTGCCGGGCGATGGGCGAGAAGCCCGGTGCGGCGTTTCCCGTCTCGGCCGGCAGCGCGCGCAGGCCCATGGTGTTCAGCTCCGCCTGGAGGCCCGTCTCCGGGGCGAACACCTCGCGCGGCAGCTGCCAGGATGCCGCACCGTCCACATCCACCCGGTGCTCCCTGCCGTCCACAGCGAAGGTGAGACCGTAGCCGATGTACTGATCGTCCTTGTCGAAGAGCAGATCCCCCTTGATCTCCCCGCCCCGGTCCCGCACCTCGTCCGCGAGCACCTGCACGGCGGCGGGCAGGGGGTTCGTGCGGCCGAGACTGGCGACATAGCCGTCCGCGTCGACCGTCCTCTGCTCCTTCTCCCCGTCCTTGCCGACCGTGTACGACATCCGGAAGCGGGTCCGCCCGTCCTCCCCCCGGACCGTTTCGATCTCGCCCACGGTCGCGTTGCCGAACTCCAGCCGTCCCTCACCGCCCGGGCCGTACTTCTCCGCCATCGCCCCGAACTGCACCTGGTGCTCGAGCGCTGCCGGCGGGCGACCGCGCCCGACGACCGTGACCCTCGCATCAGGGTTGTTCAGCAGGATGATCTCCGCGTTGGCGACCCCGGTCCCCCCTGATCCGGCGATGATCCAGTGCTGGGCGTCCCGCGCGTCGAACCGGTTCTCGGCGACCTCGTCACCCATGAGCGCCCGCCCCGGGGCCTCCTCGCGCGCGGCCTCCCACTTACGGGTCGCCTCAAGGACGGTGAAACAGTTCTGGACACGGACGGCGGGCTCGCCGTCCGGCCCGGCCTGGAGGGCGTCCTTGAGCGGCGACGCGTCCAGGGCGCCCAGTACGGTCCGGGTGTCCACGCCGCCCCGTTCGGCCCTGGTCAGCCAGTCACGCAACTCTTCCGCACCGGCAACCCCCTGCCCCTCGAGCTCCCGCAGCCGCTCACCGACCAGTCGCAGGGCCTCGCTGCGGCTCTCCACCCCGTCCGGGCCACGGACGGTTCCCGGCACAAGCTCCGCCGGCAGCCCGGTCGCCACACTCGGCGTGCCGTCACAGGCCACCCACAGCGGGGGCTCGCTCTCCGTACCGTCCTTGCCGAACGCACGTATCTCGGTGAGGAGTTCACCGTTCCTGCCGGGCCGAAGCCGCGCGTGCCCGTTCACCACGTCACCCTGGGCGGCCAACTGGTCCTCCCACAGGCGGACCGCCCCGATCGGCACCCGGTGCCGGGGGTCGTCCACGGTCCGGTACGGGTCCGCCCCCATCCACTGCGCCAGGTCCCGGTCCTGGTCCGCCGACTGCACAATCCCTTCGCCGGGGTCCAGATGCCAGCGTCCGACGCCGTCGACCAGCAGCGCTTCCGGATCGCGGCCGCTGAGGCTCGCCCCGCCGCCGATCACCACCGCGCGGAGCGGGAACTCGCCGGCCGCGAGCTGCTCCTGCAGCTTCCGCGTGGTCCGCTCACTGACCTGCTCCCGCCATGCCGCCCACTCCTCGGTGGCCGCGTCCAACTGGTCGCGCGGCAGCGGAAGCCCGTTCTGGTCGTAGCCGGGCATGGGCATGGTGACCTCTCGCCGGCCGATGAACGCCTCGACCTGACGCTCGGCACGCAAAGCCGCGTCACGGGACTCCTGGAGGGCGGTGGCGTCGGCGGGGGCGTCGCGCGTGCCGCCCTCGCCTGGGCGTGGAACGCCTCCCCGTCGCTCATGGCGACGGTCGGTCGGATCCCGTACGGGTCGAGCAGTGCGGAGAACTGCGCACGCGCCTCCGTCTTCTGCTGCTCGGACAGCCCGGTGTCCAGGCTCCGTTCGGCGAGCCAGTTGAGCTCGCCCATGCGCCCCATGTCCGCGGTGGACAACTCATGACGCCCCGGGAGTTCGGCTCCCTCACGGAGAAAGTCTTCCTGCCCGAAGGCCAGGCCCTGCGCGGCTCGCTCGCGCACGGCAAGGAGCTCGCCGAGTTCGTGTGCGAGTACCCGTCCCAGCAGCTCGGTCGGAAGACGGTCGGAGACGCGGATGACGTAGTTCTGCGAGGTCGTGTTCGTCGCCGTGTCGGCGATCGTGCCCGTCTCCAGCGGAACGGCATCGACCCAGATCTTCGCCGGCTCGCCCTGGCTGTCCCGCAGCTCGAAGTACTGACGCCCGTCCTCGGCCCGACCCGTCTGAAGGGAGTCCAGCTTCTCGCCCAGGACAACGGCGGCAACCGCGCCCATGTCCCGCCCCGCAGCTGACACGAGCTCTTCCTGGCACGCGGACGTGTACGGCGGCAGTGTGCTCAGCACCATCCGGGGGTCCGCCGACCTGTCCACGTGATGCCCCTCCCCAGGCTCTGCGCATATGCATATCGCCCAACAGACTTTAGGGTCATGCCATGTTGAGAGCTCGCTCCTCACTCGAAGCGCACCTGTACATGGACCTGCACCCATGCGAGTGCGGGGGCTCCGACTTCGACCGCCGGAACCGCCTGGAGCAGCATGGTGACGACCTCGTCACCGTGTACGAAGGCACATGCCGGAAGTGCGGCCGCAACCGGCTCTTCACCTTCCTGATGGCGGACGAAATCCCACCGCCGCCGCCCGCCTTCGGCGGCCCTCAGCCGTCCCAGGTCATCGATCCCGGTGAGTTCGCGGAGGTCGCGGACCGCGTCTCCCGCCACGCCGGGCTCGAAATGCTCAATTCACCCGAATCCGAGCACCACAAGTATCGCGGCGCGATGGCGTACGCACTGGCCGCCGTCGAAGAGGTCTCCAAGTTCATTCCACCGGGCCAGGACGCCGTCCCCGCATCCGCCTTCACCTCCGCGGCCGGCAAGGCCCGCTACGAGAGGGACCCGGGAAAGTTCCGTCGCGACATTCTCGAGATCGAGATACGCCTCACGCGCAAGGTCCTCGCCGACATCGACGAGGTCAGCACCCCCCCCAGCGGCACTGACCCCAAGGCATGATCGGCCCGACCGGAGGACCGGACATGACCCGTCCTCGCCCGTGCGGAAGGTGACGCGCAGCGCCAAACGCCCGTGCGGCGAAATTTGAGGCCCCCGCGTCGATGGCCTTCACGAGGACACGTTCGCGGCCCCTCAGTCGAGACAGAACTCGTTGCCCTCGATGTCCAGCATCGGGATACACGCTTCATCGCCGTCATACAGCGTTCGCACGTGTACCGCGCCGAGCGGGACCAGGCGTGCGCACTCGGCCTCAAGTGCGGCGAGGCGCTCTTCACCCACGAGTCCGGTGCCGACCCGCACATCAAGATGCAGCCGATTCTTGGCGGCCTTCCCTTCGGGGACGCGCTGGAAGTACAGTCGCGGGCCCACTCCTGAGGGATCTATGCAGGCGAACCACGAATCCCGCTCCTCGGGTGGCTGCGAGCGCTTGAAATCGTCCCAAGTGGCAAACCCCTCCGGTGGCGGCGGCACGACGTACCCCAACACCTCGCACCAGAAACGAGCGAGGCGCTCAGGTTCTGCGCAGTCGAAGGTGACTTGGAACTTCTTGATCGACGCCATCGGTCCACCATAGTGGCGCGTGCTGTTCACCGAGCCCCTGGAGTGTCATCGCCGCTCGGGCCGAGGTCTCGCGTGACATGAGCAGCGCCAAGGGACCAGATCCCCCGGTGAGAAATGGACACGGGACCTGAGAACCTGCATGACCGTGGATCAGGTCTGGGCCATGTCCACGAAGCGCGAGTAGTGGCCCTGGAAGGCGACCGTGATGGTCGCAGTCGGGCCGTTACGGTGCTTGGCCACGATCAGGTCGGCCTCGCCCGCGCGCGGCGACTCCTTCTCGTACGCGTCCTCGCGGTGCAGCAGGATGACCATGTCCGCGTCCTGCTCGATGGAGCCGGATTCACGCAGGTCGGAGACCATCGGCTTCTTGTCCGTACGCTGCTCGGGACCACGGTTCAGCTGAGAAAGCGCGATGACCGGGATCTCCAGCTCCTTGGCGAGCAGCTTGAGGTTACGGGACATGTCCGAGACCTCCTGCTGTCGGCTCTCCGCCCGCTTGGAGCCTCCGGACTGCATCAGCTGCAGATAGTCGATGACGACCAGCTTCAGATCGTTGCGCTGCTTGAGCCGGCGGCACTTGGCGCGGATCTCCATCATCGACAGGTTCGGGGAGTCGTCGATGTACAGCGGAGCCTGGGAGACATCGGGCATCCGGCGGGCCAGCCGGGTCCAGTCCTCATCCGTCATCGTCCCGGAGCGCATATGGTGCAGCGCCACGCGTGCCTCGGCGGACAGCAGACGCATCGCGATCTCGTTGCGGCCCATTTCGAGGGAGAAGATGACGCTGGGCAGATTGTTCTTGATCGAGGCGGCGCGAGCGAAGTCCAGTGCAAGCGTGGACTTACCCATGGCGGGACGGGCCGCGATGACGATCATCTGGCCGGGATGCAGACCGTTGGTGAGCGAGTCGAAGTCGGTGAAGCCGGTGGGCACTCCGGTCATCTCACCGCTGCGCGAACCGATCGCCTCGATCTCGTCGAGCGCGCCCTCCATGATGTCGCCGAGCGGCAGATAGTCCTCGCTGGTCCGCTGCTCGGTGACGGCGTAGATCTCGGCCTGGGCCGAGTTCACGATCTCGTCCACGTCGCCGTCCGCCGCGTATCCCATCTGTGTGATGCGCGTGCCGGCCTCCACGAGGCGGCGCAGCACCGCCCGCTCGTGGACGATCTCCGCGTAGTACGAGGCGTTGGCCGCGGTCGGGACCGACTGGACGAGCGTGTGCAGATACGAGGCACCGCCGACACGGGTGATCTCGCCGCGCTTGGTCAGCTCGGCAGCCACCGTGATGGGGTCGGCGGGCTCACCCTTGGCGTACAGATCGAGGATCGCCTGATAGACGGTCTCGTGCGCGGGCCGGTAGAAGTCATGGCCCTTGATGATCTCGACGACGTCCGCGATGGCGTCCTTGGACAGCAGCATGCCGCCGAGGACGGACTGTTCGGCATCGAGGTCCTGTGGAGGCACCCGCTCGAAGCCGGGTGAGCTGTCGTCCCAGGGGCCGCTTTCCCTGCCCCGCTCGTGCTGCTCCTCGCGGCCGCGGCCACGGCCCTCTCCCCGTCGCGGACGGGAGACGGGCAGACGGTCACCCGGACCGGTATCGGCCCAGGGATCGTCCAGGGGCTCGGGAATGCTCACCGGCCACCTCCTCCCGTCCGCTCCGCGGACCTCGCCATGGCAATCTTTTTACGTCACAGCACTGACAAAACGAGAGGCCCGACTCCGCTCTCTGGCACGTCGGGCGCCGGTCCACGTTAGGGCTGTCGGCACCGTCAGCCAATCTGGTTATCCACAGGCCATGTGGACGACAGACCAGATGCTGTGGAGAACCCCGCAGAACCTGTGCACGGACCGGGGGACAGCACTGTGGACAAAGTCATAGCGGTTCCGCCGCGACGGCTTTGACCTGCGGTTTTTCCGTCCACCGGCTGTGGGGGAGAAAAACTTTCCCGACTGGACCAAGATCAGAACAAACGGCGCACAGCAGAAGCCTCGTCCCACAGTTTGGTAAGGACCACAGATACATTGCATCTCTTACCTGTGGAAGATTAGATTGAGCGTCATGACACAGGCCCCCACGGCACCGAACACCAGCCGACGACGCCATGACCGCGAGATCATCGCGCTGGCCGTCCCCGCCTTCGGAGCCCTCGTCGCCGAGCCGCTCTTCCTGATGGTCGACAGCGCCATCGTCGGCCACCTCGGCACTCCGCAACTTGCCGGACTGGGGGTCGCCGCCGCCCTGCTGACCACGGCGGTGAGCGTCTTCGTCTTTCTCGCCTACGCCACTACGGCGGCGGTCGCGCGCAGGGTCGGCGCCGGCGAACTGGGCGCCGCCATCCGCCAGGGCATGGACGGGATCTGGCTG
This sequence comes from Streptomyces sp. NPDC054841, assembly GCF_053611045.1. Classification (NCBI taxonomy): domain Bacteria; kingdom Bacillati; phylum Actinomycetota; class Actinomycetes; order Kitasatosporales; family Streptomycetaceae; genus Streptomyces; species Streptomyces sp. NPDC054841. Next base: position 13,115 of record NZ_JBSGZO010000120.1, read on the forward strand.
GCTCTGCTGCTCGGCGCGGCCGTCATCGCGGTCACCTTGCCCATGGCGCCCTGGCTCATCGAGATCTTCGGAGCCTCCGACACCGCTGCTCCCTACGCCACCGCCTATCTCCGAATATCCAGCTTCGGTATCCCCGCGATGCTCGTCGTGATGGCCGCTACCGGTGTACTGCGCGGCCTCCAGGACACCCGTACGCCGCTGTACGTCGCCATCGCCGGCTTCGCCGCCAACGCGGCGCTCAACGCAGGCCTGGTCTATGGCGTGGGACTCGGTATCGCAGGTTCCGCCTGGGGCACCGTCATCGCCCAGTGCGGAATGGCCGGCGCCTATCTCGTCGTGGTCATTCGCGGAGCCCGTCGTCACGGCGCCTCGCTGCGCCCCGACGCCGCAGGCATACGGGCCAGTGCTCAGGCCGGCGTCCCGCTTCTGGTCCGAACGCTCTCCCTGCGCGCCGTCCTGCTGATCGCCACTGCCGTTGCGGCGCGCCTGGGCGACACCGACATCGCCGCGCACCAGATCATTCTCGCCCTCTGGAGCCTCATGGCCTTCGCGCTGGACGCGATCGCCATCGCCGGACAGGCGATCATCGGCCGGTATCTGGGTGCCGACGATCCCCAAGGCGCACGCGAAGCCTGCCGCCGCATGGTGCAGTGGGGCATCGTCTCGGGCCTGGCGCTCGGAGCTTTGATCGTGCTGGCCCGCCCGCTCTTCGTCCCTCTCTTCACCAGCGACCAAGCGGTCCAGAACACCCTGCTGCCGGCCTTGCTCGTGGTCGCGCTCTCCCAGCCTGTCGCCGGCGTGGTCTTCGTACTGGACGGTGTCCTCATGGGCGCCGGAGACGGCCCCTATCTGGCTGGGGCGATGGTGGTGACCCTCGCGGTCTTCGCCCCCGTCGCCCTGCTCGTCCCAGCCCTCGGCGGGGGACTGACCGCGCTCTGGTGGGCGATGGCACTGATGATGACGGTCCGCATGCTGACCCTGTGGCTGCGCACCCGTTCCGGCCGCTGGATCGTCACGGGAGCAACCCGCTGACGAGCGGCTGCTGTGGCTGTTTCACGTGAAACAGCCACCCCCCAACCCGTTTCACGTGAAACAGCGAGAGGGCCGCACCAGGCAGGTGCGGCCCTCTCATGCTCTGCGAGCGGTCGCTCAGGCGGCGACAACCTCGATGCCGAGATTCGCGGCAACCTCGGGGTGCAGACGCACGGACACCTGGTGCGAGCCCAGGGTCTTGATCGGCGAACCGAGCTCGACGCGGCGCTTGTCGACGTCCGGGCCACCGGCGGACTTGATCGCGGAAGCGATGTCAGCCGGAGTCACGGAGCCGAAGAGGCGGCCGGCGTCGCCGGAGCGAACGGCCAGACGCACCTTCACGCCCTCGAGGCGAGCCTTGATCTCGTTGGCCTGCTCGATGGTCGCGATCTCGTGGATCTTGCGGGCGCGGCGGATCTGCTCGACGTCCTTCTCGCCACCCTTGGTCCAGCGGATCGCGAAACCGCGCGGGACCAGGTAGTTGCGAGCGTAGCCGTCCTTGACGTCGACGACGTCACCGGCGGCACCGAGGCCAGAGACCTCGTGGGTGAGGATGATCTTCATTTTTCGGTCACCCTTCCCTTAGCGCGCGGTGGACGTGTAGGGCAGCAGCGCCATCTCACGGCTGTTCTTGACGGCCGTGGCGACGTCACGCTGGTGCTGCGTGCAGTTGCCGGTCACGCGACGGGCACGGATCTTGCCGCGGTCGGAAATGAACTTCCGCAGCATGTTCGTGTCCTTGTAGTCCACGTACGCGGTCTTGTCCTTGCAGAAAGCGCAGACCTTCTTCTTCGGCTTGCGCACAGGCGGCTTCGCCATGGTGTATCTCCTGTGTGATCAAGAAGTGGGGGTACGAGCTGCCCCTGGGACGGATCCCTAGAAGGGGGGCTCGTCCGAGTAGCCGCCGCCGGAGCTTCCGCCCCAGCCGCCACCGCTGCCGCCCTGCTGCTGACCGCCGGCCGGCGCACTGGTGGCCCAGGGGTCGTCGGCGGGAGCACCGCCGCCACCCTGCTGGCCACCGCTGGGACCGCCGCCCCAGTTGCCGCCGCCCTGCTGGCCGCCGCCGTAGCCGCCCTGGCCACCGCGACCGGTGGTCTTGGTGACCTTGGCCGTGGCGTTCTTGAGGCTGGGGCCGACTTCCTCGACGTCCAGCTCGTAGACCGTGCGCTTGACTCCCTCGCGGTCCTCGTAGGACCGCTGCTTCAGCCGGCCCTGCACGACGACACGCATGCCGCGCTGGAGCGACTCGGCGACGTTCTCCGCCGCCTGACGCCAGACCGAGCAGGTGAGGAACAGGCTCTCGCCGTCCTTCCACTCATTGGTCTGACGGTCGAAGGTGCGGGGAGTGGACGCGACGCGGAACTTCGCGACCGCCGCACCGGACGGGGTGAAGCGCAGCTCGGGGTCGTCGACGAGATTGCCGACGACCGTGATGACGGTCTCGCCTGCCATGGGTGAACCTCTCGGCGGGATTGCTGCTGGCTGCTTGCTGCTACTCGAACCCGATGACCTCTGAGCTAGGAGCTCAGTGGGTCTCGGGACGGAGGACCTTGGTCCGGAGGACCGACTCGTTCAGGTTCATCTGGCGGTCGAGCTCCTTGACGACCGCAGGCTCGGCCTGCAGGTCGATGACCGAGTAGATGCCCTCGGGCTTCTTCTTGATCTCGTAAGCGAGACGACGACGGCCCCAGGTGTCGACCTTCTCAACCTTTCCGTTGCCCTCACGGACGACGGAGAGGAAGTTCTCGATCAGCGGGGAGACAGCGCGCTCCTCGAGATCGGGGTCGAGGATGACCATCACCTCGTAGTGACGCATGTGGAACCCACCTCCTTTGGACTCAGCGGCCACGGTCGTTCCGTGGCAGGAGGGTCGTGATGCGTAAGCATCGATGTCTACGAGTAAATCAGGCGCCACTGACAATCGGCCTCGACAAGCGAGGGATCGAGTGCTGGCCTGGGCAGACACCGGTGCAGACCGTACAGAGTACCCGCACACCCGCTTCCTGTTGAAATCCGGCCGCGATGGGCCGCACCCTGTATCCATCGGGTGTGGGCGGCGTCACAGTGCGCCGCCTTTCCGGGAACGCCAGGAGGCGCTTCATGGCACAGACAATGCGATCGAACCCCACCGGCTCTCTCCTCGCCACGGACGGCAAACCTCATCCACTCCAGGACACCCTGACGGTGGTGACCCTGGTCCTGGGTGTCGTGGCCTTTGCGTCCGCCCTGTTCGACGGCCTCCACCTGCTCAGCTCCTGGTCCGGGCTGATCGGAATTTTCACGGGCGCGTACGGCCAGTTCATCTCCGCCACGACCCGTGAACGCTTCCTCTTGATCATCGGACTCGGTGCCTCAGCCTTGGGCTTCTACCTCGGGATGGCACACGGCGGGCTCTTCGGTAGCTTGATCGGCTACTAGCCCTTCGCTCACGGCCACGCGGGGTGTTGCCACGGCCCAGTAGGCTTCGGCGCGAGAGCCGGAGCCCCTGACCCATGGGGACACACCTGCCGAGGAGCACCCCGCATGAGCCTGACCCTGAGGACCATCAACCGAGAGCAGCATCTGGCATACATCCAGAGCCTGCCCGCGGCGAGTCACTGCCAGGTCCCGGCGTGGGCGGATGTCAAGACCGAGTGGCGCTCGGAGAGCCTTGGCTGGTTCGACAAGAGCGGGGAGCTCGTCGGAGTCGGTCTCGTCCTGTACCGCCAGCTGCCCAAGATCAAGCGGTACCTGGCGTATCTGCCCGAGGGCCCGGTGATCAACTGGTACGCCCCGAACCTGGACGACTGGCTGCAGCCGATGCTGGCGCACCTCAAGCACCAGGGCGCCTTCTCCGTGAAGATGGGCCCGCCGGTCGTCATCCGCCGCTGGGACGCGCCTGCGATCAAGGCCGGTATCCAGGACCCGGATGTGAAGCGTCTGCGTGACGTCGAAGCCACCCACATCGAACCGCGTGCCTTCGAGGTCGCGGACCGGCTGCGCAAGATGGGCTGGCAGCAGGGCGAGGACGGCGGCGCCGGCTTCGGTGACGTACAGCCCCGGTACGTCTACCAGGTGCCCCTGGCCAACCGGTCGCTCGACGATGTCCTCAAGGGCTTCAACCAGCTGTGGCGACGCAACATCAAGAAGGCCGAGAAGGCCGGCGTCGAGGTCGTCCAGGGCGGCTACGACGACCTCGCCGAGTGGCAGCGGCTGTACGAGATCACAGCCGAGCGCGACCGCTTCCGGCCCCGCCCGCTTTCGTACTTCCAGCGCATGTGGACGGTGCTGAACAGCGAGGACCCGAACCGCATGCGTCTCTACTTCGCGCGGCACAACGGGGTGAACCTGTCTGCGGCGACGATGCTCGTCGTCGGCGGGCACGTCTGGTACTCGTACGGCGCTTCCGACAACATCGGCCGCGAGTTCCGACCCTCGAACGCGATGCAGTGGCGGATGCTCCGCGACGCCTACGCCATGGGTGCCACCGTCTACGACCTGCGCGGTATCAGCGACTCGCTCGACGAGACCGACCACCTCTTCGGCCTGATCCAGTTCAAGGTCGGCACCGGCGGAGAGGCCGTCGAATACGTCGGCGAGTGGGACTTCCCGCTCAACAAGCTCCTGCACAAGGCGCTCGACATCTACATGTCGCGCCGCTGATCCTTCCGTAACCTCGCTCATATCTCTGATACACCGCTGCCACCAGAAAGGTTCCGGTCCGGCCATGGCGCTCTCCCTCTACGTAGACACCGCACGCTGGCGGGCGCACCAGAAGTCCGTGATCGACCAGTTCCCGGGCCTCGTCCCGGTCTGCAAGGGCAACGGCTACGGGTTCGGTCATGAGCGCCTCGCCGAAGAAACGACGCGCTTCGGCTCGGACATGCTCGCCGTGGGCACGACCTATGAAGCGGCCCGGATAAAGGACTGGTTCAGCGGCGACCTCCTCGTCCTCACCCCGTTCCGGCGAGGCGAGGAACCGGTTCCGCTGCCGGACCGGGTCGTCCGCTCGGTCTCCTCGGTCGACGGTGTGCACGCCCTGGTCGGCGCGCGCGTCGTCATCGAGTGCATGAGCTCCATGAAGCGTCACGGTGTCTCCGAGCAGGAACTGGGCCAGCTGAACACAGCGATCGAGGACGTACGCCTCGAGGGCTTCGCCCTGCATCTGCCGCTGGACCGCACGGACGGCTCCGACGCGGTCGAGGAGGTCATCGTCTGGATGGACCGGCTGCGCGCCGCGCGGCTGCCCCTGCACACCATGTTTGTGAGCCATCTGCGCGCCGAGGAACTGGCGCGGCTCCAGCAGCAGTTCCCGCAGACCCGCTTCCGTGCGCGGATCGGCACGCGGCTGTGGCTCGGTGACCACGAAGCGACCGAGTACCGGGGCTCTGTCCTCGACGTCACCCGCGTCGCCAAGGGCGACCGTTTCGGCTACCGCCAGCAGAAGGCCGCTTCGGACGGCTGGCTGGTGGTCGTCGCAGGCGGCACGTCCCACGGGGTCGGCCTGGAGGCGCCGAAGGCCCTGCACGGCGTCATGCCGCGCGCCAAGGGCGTCGCCCGCGCGGGTCTGGCGACCGTCAACCGCAACCTGTCGCCGTTCGTCTGGGCAGGCAAGCAGCGCTGGTTCGCCGAGCCGCCGCACATGCAGGTGTCGATCCTCTTCGTACCGGCGGACTCGCAGGAGCCGAAGGTCGGCGATGAGCTGGTCGCCCATCTGCGCCACACGACCACGCAGTTCGACCGCCTGGTCGACCGCTAGGCCTGTCCACGGGGCCCGGCCCGCCCGCCGGCCCCGCGCAGCGCGCGCCGCGGCTAGCCTCCCGCGGTCCCTGTGGTTCCCCACTCCACCCGCGGCCCCTCAACCGCGTGCGCGGCGTGCCGCGGTGGATGCGCCGCCTGGCCGAGCACGAACACGTCCTGTGCCCTGTCCAGCACCCCGCCGGACGGGTCGTCGGTTCCGTCCTGCCGTACGACGTCACGCTCCGGCATCAGGATGTCCCGTACGACCACGGCGCACAGGTAGAGCGTCCCCAGCAGATGCACGGCGATCGCCAGCTGGTAGCCCTCCGTGGGCAGGCCTTGGTGTTTGTCGCCGCTTGTCGTGTACGCGAGGTACGTCCAGATCCCCAGGAAGTACATGACCTCGCAGGCCTGCCAGATCAGGAAGTCCCGCCAGCGTGGCCTGGCCAGCGCGGCGAGAGGGATCAGCCACAACACGTACTGCGGCGAGTAGACCTTGTTGGTGAGGATGAACGCCGCCACGACCAGGAAGGCGAGCTGCGCGAACCGCGGCCGGCGCGGTGCGGTGAGCGCCAGCGCTGCGAGACCTGCGCAAGCCAGCAGCATCAGCAGCGTCGCGTACGTGTTGACCGTGTCGACGTCGAGCGGCTCGCCCGTGCGCTGGGTGATGATCAGCCAGAAGGAGCCGAAGTCGACCTGCCGCTCCTGGCTGAAGGTGTAGAACTTCTTCCACCCCTCGGGGGCGAGCAGCATCACCGGCAGGTTCACGATCAGCCAGGAGCCCGCCGCACCCAGCAGGGCTGCCCCGTACGCCCGGTATTTGCCCGCCCTCCAGCACAGCACCAGGAGAGGCCCGAGCAACAGGACCGGATAGAGCTTGGCGGCGGTCGCGAGTCCGATGAGGATGCCGAAGGCCAGGGACCGTCCACGTGACCACATGAGCATCGCCGCCGCCGTGAGGGCCACGGCCAGCAGATCCCAGTTGATGGTGGCGGTGAGCGCGAACGCGGGCGCGAGCGCGACCAGTAGCCCGTCCCAGGGCCTGCGGCGGTGCGTGCGGGCAACGCACACGGCGATGACGGCGGTGCAGATCAGCAGCATGCCCGCATTGACCATCCAGTACATCTGCTCGCGGTGCTGGATGGACCCGCCGGATGGCGTCAGCCAGGCGGCGGCCTGCATGAACAGCCCTGTCAGAACGGGGTATTCGAGATACTCCATGTCGCCGCTCAGCCGGTCGAAGTACGGAACCTGACCGTCGGCGAAGCCCCGCCCGAGGAAGAGGTGCGGGATGTCCGAGTAGCAGGCGTGCGTGTACTGCGAGCTCGTGCCACGGAACCACGCCCAGTCGTAGCAGGGGATCTTCTGCACCATGCCGAGCGCGAACATCCCGATCGCCACCAGGGCGACGACCCGCACAGGCGTGAACCAGCCGCTGCCGACCCACGCCCAACGGCCCACGGGACCACCGATCAGCTCACTGCCGGCCGCCGCGACCTCGTCCCGCTGCGTGGGACATACCAGCGGCTGGTCCTTCTGCACGATCGTCTTCTGTGGGCTCGGCATGGAGCACATCCTGCCGTACGGGGCTGTGGACGCGTACGGCCTGTGGACAACGGCGAGGGCCGCCGCACCGGAATCGACG
>NZ_JBSGZO010000121.1:0-20502 GCF_053611045.1 Streptomyces sp. NPDC054841
GGGCACTGGGGGCCCGCCCTTCGGCGTTGCCGAACCGGGGCTCCGCACCGGGCCCGTTCCGGTGGCTCCGCCGCGTGGGCCCGCTGCAGGCGCCACGGGCCCGCACCCCGCCGGGGTTTACGGCAACGGCGTCATGTGCAGCGAGAGCAGGAGGCGCCAGACGTGGGCCGCCATCGCCTCCGGAGGCGCCGGGATGCGGTCGTGGAGCCAGTCGGCCAGGACGCCGGTGAAGGTCGACGCCACCGCCGAGGCGATCAGATCGGGAGCCGGGGCGCCCGCCAGCTCGCGTTCGCGATGGCTGCGGGCGCGGAGTTCGCGGTGGAGCAGGTCGCCGAGCGGGCCGCCGCCACCCTCCCGGAGCAGGGTGCGGTAGAGCGGGACGTGGGCGACGATCCCGGTGAAGAAGGACGTCAGCGGGGCCGGCGGGGCCGCCGGATCGGGCACCCCGCGCCACGCGTGCAGCGCCTCCACCGCGCCCCGGACGATCTCGGCGCAGGCGTCCACCGCGAGCGCGTCCAGGTCCGGGTAGTGCAGATAGAACGTGGCGCGGCCGACGCCCGCCCGGCGGACCAGGCCCGCCACGCTGACCTCCGCCAGCGACCGCTCGGCGCACTCCTCCAGCAGGGCGCGCCGCAACCGGTCCCGGGTGCGCTCGGCCCGGGGGTCGCCGCTCATCCCGCCGCCAGTACCGCGGCCAGCGCGAGCGCCCCGGGCAGGGCCTGGGCCACGAAGATGCGCCGGTTCGCGGTGGCGCCGCCGTACAGTCCGGCGATCACCACACAGGCGAGGAAGAAGACCTGGACCCGGTGGCCCGTGGGGTCCGCGGCGATCAGGCCCCAGATCAGGCCGGCCGCGAGAAAGCCGTTGTACAGCCCCTGGTTGGCGGCCAGCGGTGCCGTCGCCCGGGCCATCTCGGCGTCGAACCCGGACAGTCCCCGCCCCGGAGTCCGCTCCCACAGGAACATCTCCAGCACCAGGATGTAGACGTGCAGCGCGGCCACCAGGCCGACCAGGACGTTCGCCGTCGCGTTCATGGGCACCAATCGATTCATGGGCAGGTGTCCATGAAGTATAGACAGATGTCCATGATCGACAGGGTGTCGGGGCCCCGGCCTTCCGCTCGACGCACCGTCCATTGCCCCTCGTACCGACCGCCCGGCATGCTGCCGACGTGCCAGCGAAGCCGAAGAACGTCCCGACGCCCCGCACGTCCCGCCTCGTGTCCCGCCGCTCGGCGCTGCGCGCCCTCGGCGCCGCCGGAGCCGGAGTCGCGGGCTTCGCGCTCGCCGGCTGCGGAGTCCCCGCGGCCTATGTCGAGCCCGGCGACCGCGCCGCACGTGACCTCTCGGGCCGCGACAAGAGCGTCGACTTCGCCAACTGGCCCCTCTACATCGACACCGACGACGAGGACACGTCGAGACGGCCCACCCTCGACGCCTTCGCCGAACGCACCGGGATCTCCGTCCGGTACACCGAGGAGATCAACGACAACGACGAGTTCTTCGGCAAGGTCAGCCCGGCCCTGATGAACCGTCAGGAGACCGGTCGGGATCTCATCGTCGTCAGCGACTGGATGGCCGCCCGGTTCGTACGCCTCGGCTGGGTCCAGGAGATGGACCGCGGCCGGCAGCCGAACATCACCAAGTACCTGGATCCGCAGCTGCGTTCACCCGCATTCGACGAGGGCAGGCGGCACAGCGTGCCCTGGCAGTCCGGGATCACCGGCATCGCGTACAACCGCAGGAAGCTCGGTCGCGAGATCCAGCACATCGAGGACCTCTGGGCCACGGACCTGCGGGGAAAGGTCACCCTCCTCTCCGGGCTCGACGAGTCCTTCGCCCTCCTCATGCAGGGCAACGGCGTGGACATCACCCGCTGGACGGCCGACGACTTCCACACCGTGTGCGACCAGGTCGAGAGGCTGGTGCGGCAGAAACACATCCGCCGCTTCACCGGCAACGACTACATCAAGGACCTCTCCACGGGCGACGTCCTCGCCTGCCAGGCCTACTCGGGCGACGTGATCCAGCTCCAGGCGGACAACCCCGACATCGAGTTCGTGGTCCCGGAGGAGGGTGCCGAACTCTGGGCCGAGTCGCTGATGATCCCCAACCTCGCCCAGCACAAGCGCAACGCCGAGGCGCTCATCGACTACTACTACGAGCCCGAGGTCGCCGCCGAGCTCGCCGCCTGGGTCAACTACGTCTGCCCGGTGCCCGCCGCGCGCGACGTCCTCGCCGGCTCCGACGACGAGGAACTCGCCGCGCTCGCCGAGGATCCGCTGATCTTCCCCGACGCCGCGATGCGCAAGCGTCTGGCGATCGCGCGGGACATCACGACCGAGGAGCGCAGGGAGTTCGCCAAACGATGGAACGGAATCGTCGGCCTGTAGCAGACTCGTGATCATGAAGACCGTGACCATGACCAAGTCCGTGGCCGAGTCCGTGACCGAGTCTGTGACCGAGCCCGTGAACCCGCTTGTGACGTATGGGCTGTTCGCCGCCTGGGCGCTGCACGACGCCGAGGAGATCGCGTTCGGGCCACGCTGGGTACGGGAGAATCTGCCCGCCCTCCGCAAGCGGTTCCCCGACGCCCCCGAGCGGGTGTGGCGCGTCCTGGAGTCGGTCGACGAGCGCGAATTCGCCGTCGCGGTGGGAGCCATGGCCGCGATCGTCGGTGTCGCCGCCGTCGCGGGCGGGCGCACCGGCGGACGGTCCGCGTTCTTCCAGGGCGCACTGAACGGCTTCGGGCTGCACGGCCTCGTCCATCTCGCCCAGGCCGCGGCCGTACGCGGCTATACCCCTGGCTCTGCCACGTCACCCCTGATCGTCGTGCCGTTCACCCTCTGGGCCCGGGGCCGGCTGCGGCGCGCCGGAGTGCTGCGCCCCACCCGGGCGCGGGACGCCGTGACCGGTCTGGTGATCGCCGCAGGCGCCACCATCGTCTCGCACGCCGTGGCTCGCAAGGTCACCGGTGCCCCGACTTTTTGAACGCGTTCATGATGGGCGTACGCTGCGGGCATGAGCGAGCGAACAGCGCTTCTGCGCCGCATACGTGTGTGGTTGGCCGTCTTCATCGTCTGCCTCGTCCTGAGCGGACTGACGGCCTTCCCCCTCGTCACCGAGCTGCACCTCGTCCACGACGCGCTGACGTCATGGGCCTCCCCGGTCGCGGACGCCTTCCCGGCCCTGCTGGAGTGGATCGAGCGGGTACGGGCCGGCGCGGACGTCGCCGGTGAGCGGTACCCCTTCCTCCTGTACGGCACCGACTGGCTGGCCTTCGCGCACCTCGTCATTGCCGTCGCCTTCTACGGCCCGTACCGCGATCCCGTACGCAACATCTGGGTCATAGAGTTCGGCATGATCGCCTGCGCCGGGATCATCCCGCTCGCGCTGATCTGCGGCCCGATCCGGGGCATCCCCTTCTGGTGGACGGTCATCGACATGTCCTTCGGCGTCTTCGGAGTCATCCCGCTCCTCGTCGTACGCCGCATGATCAAGCGGCTGGAGGGGCTTACCGCGCCGTCGCCGGCCCCGGCCCCGGAGCCCGTGGCGCGCCCTGCTCACTAGGGTCTGCCCAGCGGACAGCCCTTAGGGCCTCCCGAACGCGGCGACGGCGACATTCATCGCCACCCTGTTCATGTCCTGGCCCTTCGCGTCCGTGGAGTTGACGCTGCAGACGAGCGTGCGCGACAGATCACGGGTGGCCGCGACGGCCGCGTTGTAGCCCCAGCGGCCGCCCGACTTGCCCCACACCTCACGCCCGCCCAGCTTCGTCATGGACAGCCCGACGGAGTACGCGGCGGGGGCACCGGTCCTGATGTCGACCACATCCTTCCCGGGCAGGGTGAACATCTCCTCCAGCAGCGGACCGCGCACGACCTGCCCCCGGAACAGGGCCTTGGTGAACCGCTCCAGATCCGCGATCGTGGAGATGATGTCCCCGGCCGCCCAGCCGTCCGTCACACCCCACACCGTCGCATCGCGCAGCCCGGTCGTGCCGTCGTCCAGCCTCATCGTCTGGTAGCCGTGGTTGTGCGGGCCGCGGATGCGCGGGTCGGTGCCGGGGAAGTACGTGCCGCGCAGGCCGAGCGGCTTCAGGATGTGGCGGGCGATCTCGTCCTCGTACCGCTCGCCCGTCACACGCTCGATCAGCAGCCCGGCGACCGTGTAGCCGATGTTCAGGTAGTGCTGCTTCGTGCCCGGTGCGAACTCCGGCTTCTTGCCGGTCGCGGAGCGCACCATCGCGCGCGGGTCGTGCACGTCGAAGCGGTGCGTGTACCACTCCTCGACGGTCGTGCCGGGCATGTCCGGGGCGGGGATGCCGTGCGTGTGGTTGAGCAACTGCCGGACGGTGACCTTCCCGTACGTCGCCGGGATCAGGTCCGGGAGGTACGAGCGGGCCGTCCGGTCCAGGTCCACTCTGCCCTCCGCCGCGAGCCGCAGCACCGCCGCGGCCGTGAAGACCTTCGTCACCGAGCCGGCCCGGAAACGGGCGTCCGGGTCGGCCGGGCGGCCGGACTTGAGGTCGTGGACACCGGAGCTGCCGTGCCAGCTGCCGCCGGTGCCCCCGACCCGTACGAGCGCGGCGGTCGCGTCCGTGGTCGGCAGCCCGGCGACCGCGGCTTCGAGGGCGGCCTCGTCCGGCTTTCCAATATCGTCCGTGCCGGAGCCCGTGCCGGAGCCCGTGCCGGAGCCCGTGCCGGAGCCCGTGCCGGAGCCCGTGTCGGCGTCCGCGCCAGAGCGTGTGCCGTCGTCCGTGCCGGCGTCCATACGCACGGACGCGGGGGAGTGGGCCGCGGCCGGTACGACGGCCGGGCCCACTGTGACACCGAGGACGAGTGTGGCGGCGAGCAGGGTGCGGGTACGGCTGTGCATGGTCAACTCCCGTGGTGTGAGCCGTCGTTCTTGACGGCTCCCATCCTGTTGACCAGGCTCTTCGAGCGGATCGCCGGTGAGAGCGGTCCTCGCCGGTCAGTCTCTCGCCGCCGTGGGGGAGGAGACGGACGCAGGCGCTCCCTCCGACGGGGGATCCCCGGCGGCGATCAGCCCGGTCTCGTACGCGCAGATGACCGCCTGGATCCGGTCGCGCAGCCCCAACTTGGCCAGCACATTGCCCACATGGGTCTTGACGGTGTGCTCGCTGACGACGAGCGCCGCCGCGATCTCCGCGTTCGACCGGCCACGCCCCAGCAGGAGCAGCGTCTCGCGCTCGCGCGCGGTGAGGACGTCCAGCCGTCCGTCGGGCGGCGCGGCCGCGCGCCGGGTGGTGTGCTTCGTGTACTCCTCGATCAGCCGGCGCGCCACCGACGGCGCGAGCAGCGAGTCGCCCCGCGCCACCACCCGGACCGCGTGCACCAGATCGTCCCGCCTGACGTCCTTGAGCAGAAAGCCGCTCGCGCCCGCGTGCAGCGCCTCGTACACGTACTCGTCGGAGTCGAAGGTCGTCAGAATGACCGTGCGGCACGCGGACCCGGCGCTGATGGTGCGGCACGCCTCGATCCCGTCCATGCCGGGCATCCGGATGTCGAGCAGCGCCACGTCGGGGGAGAGGCGGCGTACCGCGTCGACGGCCGCTGTGCCGTCCCCTGCCTCGGCGACGACCTCGATGTCCGGCTGTACGTCCAGGATCATCGCGAAACCGCTGCGGACCAGCTCCTGGTCATCGGCCACCACCACGCGGATCGTCAACTCCCCACCTCCGCCCGGGATCCTACGGGGAGCGTGACGCCGACCTGGAAGCCGCGGCCGTCGGGGCCCGGCCCGGTGAACGCCGTGCCGCCATGGGCCGCCGCCCGTTCGCGGATGCCGATGAGCCCGTGTCCGGTGGACGTTCCGGGACCCCGCCCGTCGTCGGTGACCGTGATCGCCAGCAGGTCCTTCCCGTAGACCAGCCGCACACGGACCGTGGTCGCCGCCGCGTGCTTGACCACGTTCGTCAGTGCCTCCTGCACCACACGGTGGGCCGTGGCCTCGGTGTCGGCAGGCAACGGGCGGACCTCGCCCGTCGTCTCGTACGCGATGTCGAGGCCGCTGTGCCGCACGCGCTCGAGCAGGCCCGGCAGCGCCGTCAGCGAGGGCTGCGGCTCGCGCGGTGCGTCATCCGGATCGAGATCGCCCTCGCGCAGCACCCCGAGCATCCGGCGCAGCTGGGTCATCGCGTCCCGGCCGGTCTCGGAGATCGCCTCGAAGGCGGCCTCCGCACGCTCCGGGGCCGTGCGCACCGCGACCGGGCCCGCCTCCGCCTGGACGATCATCAGGCTCACCGCGTGCGACAGGATGTCGTGCATCTCCCGGGCGATCCGGGCCCGTTCGCGGGCCGCTGCCTGCTCGGCCTCGATCCGGTTCGCCCGCTCCAGTTGCGCGGCGCGGTCCTCGACCGCCGCGGTGTACGCCTGCCGGGTGTCGGTGAGCCTCCCGAAGGCATACGCCGCCCCGAGCACGAAGAGGCAGAAGAACAGCTCCCGGGCCGAGCCGGTGTTGAGCCACACCGACACCGACACGACGGCCGGCAGCAGCAGGAGCACACCCAGCCGGGTGCGGGGCGGTGAGACCGCGGCGATCGTGTAGACGATGACCAGGCCGGTGTACGGGAGGGGCTGGCCGGGCCCCCAGATCGCGAGCTCGTACAGCGCGCCGGTCACGAGGATCGCGAGCAGCACGGTGACCGGGGCACGGCGCCGCCAGACCAGCGGCACCACGGTCAGGGTGGTGAGTCCGTAGGCCGCCCAGGTCGCGGGCGCCTGATCGGCGGGGCGCGGCACCACGAACGGCATCGTCATCGCCGCCTGCACGAGCAGCGCGACGCCGAGGTCCACGAACCACGGGTTGACGTCCCTCAACTGTCCCAGCCGGCCGGTCCCCCGTATTCGCATCAGCGCTTGCGGCCCACCGCGCCGAACTGCGCCACCTCCACCGTCGTCGCGCCCCCGTCGCGCCAGCGCGCACAGGACACGATGCCCGGCTCCAGGAGATCCAGTCCGTCGAGGAAGCCCGCGAACTCGGCGCGGCTGCGGGCGGTGATCGGCGGTGTCGCGTTCTCGTTCCAGAACGCCATCGCCTCGGCGTTGCCCTCGCCGCCCAGTTCCAGCGTGGGGTGGGTGAGCACGAGATGGCTGCCGGACGGTACGGCGTCCATGATGCGGCGGACGATCGAGGTGGCCTTGTCCGTGTCCAGGACGAAGTTCAGGATCCCCAGCATCATCACCGCCACCGGACGCGTCAGGTCGAGCGTCGGCTCGACGGCGCGCAGGATGTCCTCCGGACGATGGGCGTCCGCGTCGATGTACGCGGTGCGGCCTTCGGGGGTGCTGGTCAGCAGGGCGCGGGCGTGTGACAGCACGATCGGGTCGTTGTCGACGTACACGATCCGCGACTCGGGGGCGATGCGCTGGGCGACCTCGTGCGTGTTGTCGACGGTCGGCAGGCCGGTGCCGATGTCGAGGAACTGGCGCATCCCCGCCTCACCGGCGAGATACGTGACGACCCGTCCCAGGAACGCCCGGTCGGCGCGGGCGACCTGGCCGATGCTCGGGAACATGCCGGTCACCTGGTCGCCGACCTGACGGTCCACCAGGTAGTTGTCCTTGCCGCCCAGCCAGTAGTTCCACACCCGGGCGTTGTGGGCGATGTCGGTGCGGATCCGGTCCTGGCCGGTGTCCTCGGCGTCGGTCACGTCATGCGTCCTTTCCCTGTGCGGGATCTGCGGAGTACCTGGGCGAGGACGTCCACCCGGTTCGTGGTGATCGAGTCGACACCGCGCCCCACCAGTCGGCGCATCGTGCCACGGGTGTCGGCGGTCCAGACAGAGAGCAGATACCCGTCCGCATGCACCCGGTCCGCGAGCTCCCTGCTCACCAGCCCGAAGCGGTAGTTGAGCCAGCGCGGCCGCAGCGCGCCGAGCAGCACCGGGCGGGGCGGGGCGAGCGTCGTCCAGGTCAGAGCGATCTCCGCGCCGGGGTCGGCATCGCGGACGGCGAACATCCCGACCGGACCGCCGGTGTAGTAGACCCGCTCGCCCGCGCCGCATTCACGGACCGTACCGACGATCGCGCGTACCGCCTTCTCGTCGGCCCCGGGCAGATCGAGCATCAGCCGGTGGCCGCCCACCGCGATCAGCGCCTCCCGCAGCGTCGGCACGCCGCCGGACGTCAGCGCGGTGAGCTGCTCATGGGTGAGCCGGGCCAGCGGACGGTCGTGGCCCCAGAGCCGCTTCAGCGTCTCGTCGTGCAGCAGTACGGGAACGCCGTCGCGGGTCAGCCGGACATCCACCTCGATGGCGTCCGCGCCCCGCTCGATCGCCGTGTGCAGCGACGGAAGCGTGTTCTCCCGGGCGACGTACGGGTCGCCGCGATGGCCTACGAGGGTGACGGTGCGCACGGGGCCGTCCTCACTTCGCCAGCCACTGCTCGGTGTACGTGTCGATCTCCGTGGCGATCCGCGCCTTTCCGGCCGGGTCGAGGAAGGACGCCTCCACGGCGTTCTTCGCGAGTGCCGCGACGCCCCGCTCGTCGAGCTCCAGCAGCCGGGCGGCCACCGCGTACTCGTTGTTGAGGTCGGTGCCGAACATCGGCGGGTCGTCGCTGTTGATGGTCACGAGCACGCCGGCCGCGACCATCTCCTTCATGGGGTGCTCGTCGAGGGTGGCGACGGCGCGGGTGGCGATGTTGGAGGTGGGGCAGACCTCCAGCGGGATGCGGTGCTCGGCGAGGTGCGCCAGCAGCTTCGGATCCTTCGGGGCACTCGTGCCGTGGCCGATGCGCTCGGCCCGCAGGTCGCCCAGCGCGTCCCAGATGGTCTGCGGGCCCGTGGTCTCCCCGGCGTGCGGCACGGACCGCAGACCGGCGGCGATGGCCCGGTCGAAGTACGGCTTGAACTGGGGCCGCGGGACACCGACTTCGGGCCCGCCGAGGCCGAACGAGACCAGGCCCTCCGGATGCAGGTCGACGGCGAGCCGGGCGGTCTCCTCGGCCGCGTCGAGCCCCGCCTCGCCGGGGATGTCGAAGCACCAGCGCAGGACGACACCGAGCTCGGCCTCGGCGGCCTTGCGGGCGTCCTCGATCGCCTCCATGAACCCCTGCTCGGGGATGCCGCGCCGGGTGGAGCTGAACGGCGTGACGGTCAGCTCCGCGTACCGGATGTTCTGCCGGGCCATGTCCCGCGCGACCTCGAAGGTCAGCAGCCGGACGTCCTCGGGGGTGCGGACCAGGTCCACCACCGAGAGATAGACCTCGATGAAGTGCGCGAAGTCGGTGAAGGTGAAGTAGTCGGCGAGGGCGTCGGGGTCGGTCGGGACCTTGGAGTCCGGGTGCCGGGCGGCCAGTTCGGACACGATGCGCGGGGAGGCGGACCCGACATGGTGGACATGCAGCTCCGCCTTGGGCAGCCCCGCGATGAAGGGGTGCAGATCGGTCATCGGGTCCTCCATGTGTCCTGTGCCCTGCCGGTCAGGGATCATCGTAGGCGGGCCGGATGGCGCGTGACGCGGGCCCGTAGCATGACGAATCCACGAAGGGGAGGCCCATGTCAGACCAGAGCGACCAGCCGCCGGGCGGGTACGAGCCGAGGGACCCATGGGCTCCGCCGGAGCACCGGGCGCAGCAGGACAGAGTGGATCTCGGCAAGGCGACGCCGGGCGCGCAGCCGCCGCGGCCGGCCGTCCACGACCAGCCGACGGTGACATCGATGCCGTCCGCGGGACCGTTCGCCGCTCCCGACGCCGGTGCCGGCACCGGAGACGCGGGCGCAGGGGCCGTACCACCGCCCCCGATAGCCCCCGGCGGACCCGCGCAGACCGCGCCCGGCCCGTACGGCTACCCGGCCGCCGCCGCTCCGGGCGTCACACAGCCCGGCGCGCCCGGGTACGGCTACCCCGGGTATCCGGGCTACCCCGGCTACGGCCAGGGCGGCTGGGTACAGGGCCCGGCGAACGGCATGGGCATCACCGCGATGGTGCTGGGCATCGTCGCCGTCGCCGGATTCTGTCTGTACGGCCTCGGGGTCGTCCTCGGCATCCTCGCGCTGATCTTCGGCTTCATCGGCCGTGGCCGCGTCAAGCGAGGTGAGGCGACCAACGGCGGAATGGCGCTGGCCGGCATCATCCTCGGCGGGGTCGGCATCGTGATCAGCGCCGCGTTCCTCGGTTTGATCATCTGGTTGATCGCCAACGACCCTTCCTCCCTGGAGTCCGACGAGGACCCCTGGGCGACGACGCTGGTCGTCGCCGCGGCTTCGCGCTGACCGGACGCGCCATCCGGGCGGCCCCCCGCGCCGCCCGGCCGCCGCGTCCCCTCACTCCCCCCGCTCTGCCCGCTCCCGCAGCCGCTCGCGCGCCTGCATCAGCGCGAACCCCAGCAGGTTCAGCCCGCGCCACCGAGAGGGGTCATCGGCCCGCTCGTCGTCCACGGCCAGGCCGAGATGCCGTGGGAGGAAAGGGCAGCCCTGTCCACCGGGCTCGCCTCCACCAGCACCCGGTCGCCCGTGGCCAGCAGGAACGTGCGCAGATCCGCATGCTGGGCGAACTTGTGCACGCTGCCCTCGACGACGATCGAGAACCGCTCGCGCTCCCATATCGCGTCGCTGAAGCCGCGCACCAGACGGCCCGCCTTCTTCGCGAGCGCCGGATTCGGCGCCTCGACAGCCTTGCGCTCCGCCTCCGCGTCGCCGAAGAGGCGCGCCTTCGCGGCCATCATCCAGTGCTCGGCCGTCGCGTACTCGATGCCGTCGACGGTGAACGGCGCCGGCCACCACTGGCTCAGACAGCCGGCCCCCACGCTGCCGTCCCGTCGCGGAGTATGCCCCCAAAAGTGCAGATACTTGACCCGCCCACCGCTCCTGACCTGCTCGATCAGAGCCTCGGTCGATGCGTCGATCATCCCCATGCACGCGAGTTTCGCATCCGCCACTGACACTCAGTACGGGGATGACCACCCGGGCCCGACACATGGTCGACCGATTCCGTCGCGTAACCAAAAGGAAACTACGGAATCACTTGTTGGCCGAAGTTCATTCTGTCAGGATCAGCACTCAATTCGAGCTGGAACAACGGAGAGCTTCAATGGGCAACCGCTTCCAGGCACTGGACCGTTTCAAGGACGGCGCGCAGTACATCGGCGGGCAGCTGCAGCCCGGTACATCGGGACATAACCACACAGTCGTGGACCCCGCTACCGGAGAGCAGGTCCTCGACTACGAGCTGGCCGGAACCGCCGACGTCGACGCCGCCGTCGCAGCCGCGCGCGACGCGTTCCCCGGCTGGGCGGGCGCCACCCCCGGGGAGCGCTCCGACGCCCTCCACCGCTTCGCCTCGGTGCTCGCCGAACAGGCCGAGGCCTTCGCGCGGGCCGAGTCGCTGCAGTGCGGCAAGCCGATCAAGCTGACCCGCGAGTTCGACGTGCCCGGCACCGTCGACAACACCGCGTTCTTCGCCGGTGCCGCACGCCATCTGCAGGGCCAGTCCGCGGGCGAGTACAGCGGCGACCACACCTCGTACGTACGCCGCGAGCCGATCGGTGTCGTCGGCTCCATCGCGCCCTGGAACTATCCGCTCCAGATGGCCGCCTGGAAGGTCCTCCCGGCCATCGCCGCGGGCAACACCATCGTCCTCAAGCCCGCCGAGATCACCCCGCTGACCTCCCTGATGTTCGCCCAGGCAGCGGCCGAGGCCGGGATTCCCGACGGTGTCGTCAACATCGTCACCGGCGCCGGCAAGGGCGCGGGCGAGCACCTGGTCGGGCACCCGGACGTGGCCATGACGTCCTTCACCGGCTCCACCCCGGTCGGCAAGCGCGTCGCCGAGATCGCCACCTCCACCGTCAAGCGGCTCCACCTGGAGCTCGGCGGCAAGGCGCCCTTCGTCGTCTTCGACGACGCCGATCTCGAAGCCGCCGTGCACGGCGCGGTCGCCGGCGCCCTGATCAACAGCGGCCAGGACTGCACCGCCGCCACCCGCGCCTATGTCCAGCGGCCGCTGTACGACGCCTTCGTCGCCGGGGTCGCCGACCTGATGGTGACCGTACGGCTCGGCGACCCCTTCGACCCGGCCACCGATCTCGGCCCGCTCGTCTCGCACGCGCAGCGCGACCGCGTCGCCGGGTTCGTCGACCGGGCCCGTTCGTACGCCACCGTCGTCACCGGCGGCCAGGTCCCCGGCGGGGACCTGGAGAAGGGCGCGTACTACCTGCCGACCCTGATCGCCGGAGCCGCCCAGGACAGCGAGGTCGTCCAGTCCGAGATCTTCGGTCCCGTCCTGGTGGTGCTGCCCTTCGACTCCGACGACGAGGGCATCGCGCTGGCCAATGACACCCCGTACGGTCTCGCCGCCTCCGCCTGGAGCCGTGACGTGTACCGCGCGGGCCGTGCCACCCGCGAGATCAAGGCGGGCTGTGTCTGGGTCAACGACCACATTCCGATCATCAGCGAGATGCCCCACGGCGGCTACAAGGCCAGCGGGTTCGGAAAGGACATGTCAGCTTATTCCTTCGAGGAGTACACGCAGGTCAAGCATGTGATGTACGACAACACCGCGGTGGTCCGGAAGGACTGGCACCGCACGATCTTCGGGGACCGACCGTAACCACAAGCGGCCACCGCCGCGTGCCAACGCAGCCGCCCGACCAGCGGCCAGACCACCCGAGAGGGAACAGCGCATGGAGCAGTACCAGTCCGACCGCCTCTCCGCGGCCCAACTGGCCGCCGCGCAGCGCAGCATGACGAATGGCAGGGGTGCCCTCTCCCGCCGCTCGCTGCTGCGTGCGTCAGGCATCGGTGCACTCACCATCGGCGGCGCCGGGATGCTGAGCGCCTGCGGTATCCCGCCCGCCAAGCGGGAGGGCGACGCGGCGGTCTCCAACGACCACTCGGCCAAGGAGAAGCGCATAGCCTTCTCCAACTGGACCGAGTACATGGACATCAGTGAGGACGAGAAGAGCCGTCCCACTCTGGAGGCGTTCACCAAGCGCACCGGGATCACGGTCAAGTACACCGAGGACATCAACGACAACGTCGAGTTCTTCGGCAAGATCAAGCCGCAGCTCGCGGCCGGCCAGGACACCGGCCGTGACCTGATCTGCGTCACCGACTGGCTGGCCGCCCGGATCATCCGGCTCGGCTGGGCGCAGAAGCTCGACCCGTCGAACCTGCCCCACGCGTTCGCCAATCTGTCCTCCCAGTTCCGCACCCCCGACTGGGACCCGGGCCGGGCCTACTCGTACCCCTGGACCGGTATCTCCACGGTCATCGCGTACAACTCCAAGGCGACCGGTGGCCGCAAGGTGGACTCGGTCACCCAGCTGCTCGACGACCCCAAGCTCAAGGGCCGGGTCGGCTTCCTCACCGAGATGCGCGACTCGGTCGGCATGACCCTGCTCGACATGGGCAAGGACCCCGGCAAGTTCACCGACGCCGACTACGACGCCGCGATCGGCCGGCTCCAGAAGGGCGTCGACAAGAAGCAGATCCGCCGCTTCACCGGCAACGACTACACCTCGGACCTGGACAAGGGCGACCTCGCCGCCTGTCTCGCCTGGGCCGGTGACATCATCCAGCTCCAGGCGGACAATCCGGACATCAAGTTCGCGATCCCGTCGGCCGGTTACATCACCTCCAGCGACAATCTGCTGGTCCCGGCCAACGCACGGCACAAGACCAACGCCGAGAAGCTCATCGACTACTACTACGAGCTTCCGGTCGCCGCGCAGCTGGCCGCGTACATCAACTACGTCTGCCCGGTCGACGGGGTGAAGGGCGAGCTCGCGAAGATCGACCCCGCCCTGGCCTCGAACACGCTGATCCTCCCGGACAAGGCCATGGCCGCCAAGTCCCACGCCTTCCGCTCGCTCAGCAGCAAGGAAGAGACGGCGTACGAAGAGAAGTTCGCCAAGCTCATCGGCGCCTGACCTCCCCCTGCCCACCGACACCCCTGGGAACGCGACCCATGACTGATTCGAAGACCTCGAAGACCGAGGGCGGCGACGTCCGGCTCTCCGGGATCAGCAAGACCTACGGCTCCTTCACCGCCGTGCACCCGCTCGACCTGACCATCCCCGCAGGCTCGTTCTTCGCCCTGCTCGGCGCCTCCGGCTGCGGCAAGACGACCACGCTGCGGATGATCGCCGGACTGGAGGACCCCAGCACCGGCACCGTCTTCCTCGGCGACAAGGACGTCACCGCCCTGCCGCCGCACAAGCGCCCGGTCAACACCGTCTTCCAGAGCTATGCGCTCTTCCCCCACCTGAACATCACCGAGAACATCGCCTTCGGACTGCGCCGCCGCGGCATCAAGTCGGTCAAGAAGCAGGTCGACGACATGCTCGACCTCGTCCAGCTCGGGGACTTCGCGCACCGCAAGCCGCACCAGCTCTCCGGCGGCCAGCAGCAGCGCGTAGCCGTCGCCCGCGCGCTCATCAACCACCCCCAGGTGCTCCTCCTCGACGAGCCGCTCGGCGCCCTCGACCTCAAGCTGCGCCGTCAGATGCAGCTGGAGCTCAAGCGCATCCAGACCGAGGTCGGCATCACCTTCGTGCACGTCACCCACGACCAGGAGGAGGCCATGACCATGGCCGACACGGTCGCGGTGATGAACGGCGGCCGGGTCGAGCAGCTGGGCGCGCCCGCCGAGCTGTACGAGAACCCGCAGACGACCTTCGTCGCCAACTTCCTCGGCACCTCCAACCTCATCGAGGCCGAGGTCGCCGAGACCGGCGGCAGCGACATCCTCGTGTCGACCGCCGACGCCAAGCTGCGGATCCCCGCCCAGCGCTGTGCCACCCAGCCCCGCAGCGGCGGGAAGCTGCTGGTCGGCGTCCGTCCCGAGAAGATATCGCTCGCGCACGCCGACGACGCGGGAGAGATCGCCGAGGGCCGCAACCGGATCACCGGAAAGATCGCCGACTCCAGCTTCATCGGCGTCTCCACGCAGTACGTCATCGACAGCCCGGTCTGCCCCGAGCTGGAGGTGTACGTACAGAACATCGAGCGGGACTCCCGGCTCGTGCCGGGTGCCGAGGTCGTGCTGCACTGGAACCCGGAGCACACCTTCGGCCTCGATGCTTCCCAGGACATCGACGCCGGTGTCGAGACGGTCGAGGAGAGCGCATGACCGTCACCGAAGCGCCGCCCCCGGTGGCCGCCGCCGCCGAACCACCCGTCCACAAGCCCTCGCTGCGCCGCAAGCTGGTCCCGTACTGGCTGCTGCTGCCCGGCATCCTGTGGCTGCTGGTCTTCTTCGTGCTGCCGATGGTGTACCAGGCCTCGACCTCGGTGCAGACCGGCTCGCTCGAAAAGGGCTTCGAGGTCACCTGGCACTTCCAGACCTACTGGGAGGCCTTCCAGGAGTACTACCCGCAGTTCCTGCGCTCGCTGCTGTACGCCGGCACCGCCACCGTGCTGTGTCTGCTGCTCGGCTACCCGCTCGCGTACCTCATCGCCTTCAAGGCGGGCCGCTGGCGCAATCTGCTGCTGATCCTGGTCATCGCGCCGTTCTTCACCAGCTTCCTGATCCGCACGCTCGCCTGGAAGACGATCCTCGCGGACGGCGGACCGGTCGTGGAGACGCTGAACGCGCTGCACATCCTGGACGTCACCAGCCTGCTCGGCATGACCGAAGGGGACAGGGTGCTGGCCACCCCGCTCGCGGTCGTCTGCGGTCTGACGTACAACTTCCTGCCGTTCATGATCCTTCCGCTCTACACGTCGCTGGAGCGGATCGACACCCGGCTGCACGAGGCGGCGGGCGACCTCTACGCCACGCCCGCCACGACCTTCCGCAAGGTCACCTTCCCGCTGTCGATGCCCGGCGTCGTCTCCGGGACGCTGCTCACCTTCATCCCGGCGAGCGGTGACTACGTCAATGCCGAGCTGCTGGGCTCCACGGACACCCGCATGATCGGCAATGTCATCCAGTCGCAGTACCTGCGGATCCTGGACTACCCGACAGCGGCTGCGCTGTCCTTCATCCTGATGGCCGTCGTGCTGATCATGGTCACGGTCTACATCCGGCGAGCCGGAACGGAGGATCTGGTCTGATGCAGTGGCTTCGACGCAACCTTGTCGTCATCGCGGGCCTGGTGACGCTCGCCTATCTGATCGTGCCGAACGTCGTCGTGACGGTGTTCTCGTTCAACAACCCCAAGGGCCGGTTCAACTACGCCTGGCAGGAGTTCTCCCTGGACGCCTGGAAGGACCCGTGCGGGGTCGCCGACATGTGCGGCTCGCTCTCGCTCTCCCTCCAGATCGCCGCCTGGGCCACCCTCGGCGCGACCGTCCTCGGCACGATGATCGCCTTCGCTCTGGTCCGCTACCGCTTCCGGGCGCGTGGCACGATCAACTCGCTGATCTTCCTGCCGATGGCGATGCCCGAGATCGTGATGGCCGCATCGCTGCTGGCGCTGTTCCTCAACATGGGTATCGAGCTGGGCTTCTGGACGATCCTCATCGCCCACGTCATGTTCTGCCTCAGCTTCGTCGTCGCCGCGGTCAAGGCACGCGTGCTGTCGATGGACCCGCGTCTTGAGGAGGCCGCGCGTGATCTCTACGCCGGTCCCGTGCAGACCTTCCTCCGGGTCACGCTGCCGATCGCGGCCCCCGGTATCGCGGCGGGCGCGCTGCTGTCCTTCGCGCTCTCGTTCGACGACTTCATCATCACCAACTTCAACTCGGGCAACACCGTCACCTTCCCCATGTTCGTCTGGGGCTCGGCCCAGCGCGGTACGCCCGTCCAGATCAACGTCATCGGTACGGCCATGTTCGCCATCGCCGTCATCGTCGTCCTCGTCGGCCAGACGATCAGCAACCGGCGGAAGAAATCCGCAGTAGCCCAGTAGCCCAGTGGGCCAGTGGGCCAGTAGCTCAACAGGCCCTGAAGGAGTGGAAACCATGGCCCCAGCTGCCATGACCTTTGCCTCATCACTCTCCGACGCCCAGCCCGTCCCCTTCTGGCTGGAAGACCCCGGCAAGCCCGACGCCCTGCCCGCCCTCACCGGCGACGAGAAGACCGACCTCCTCGTCGTCGGCGGCGGATACAGCGGACTGTGGACCGCGCTCCTTGCCAAGGAGCGCGACCCCGAGCGGGATGTCGTGCTGATCGAGGGCCGCGAGGTGGGCTGGGCCGCCTCGGGCCGCAACGGCGGCTTCTGCGCCGCATCGCTCACCCATGGCCTCGGCAACGGGCTCGCCCGCTGGCCGGGCGACATGGTGAAGCTGGAGGAGCTCGGCGCGCGGAACCTCGACGCCATCGAGGCCGCCGTCGCCGGCTACGGCATCGACTGCGACTTCGAGCGCTCCGGCGAGATCGACGTCGCCACCGAACCGCATCAGCTCGAAGAGCTGCACGAGATGTACCAGGAGGCCGAGCGGCTCGGCTTCACCGACGGAGTGGAGCTGCTCGACCGGGACGCGGTGCGCGCCGAGGTCGACTCACCGACCTTCCTCGGCGGGCTGTGGGACCGCAACGGCGTCGCCATGCTGCACCCCGCGAAGCTCGCCTGGGGGCTCAAGCAGGCGTGCCTCGACCTCGGCGTGCGGATCTACGAGAACACCCGGGCCGTCAAACTGACGGCGTCCGGCGCCGGGATGGCCGTGCGCACCTCGTACGGCCAAGTCTTCGCCCGGCGCGTCGCGCTCGGGACGAACGTCTTCCCGTCGCTGGTCAAGCGGGTCCGCTCGTACACCGTCCCGGTGTACGACTACGCGCTGATGACGGAGCCGCTGTCGGCGGACCAGCTGGCCTCGATCGGCTGGCGGAAGCGCCAGGGGCTCGGCGACAGCGCCAACCAGTTCCACTACTTCCGGATCACCGCCGACAACCGCATCCTGTGGGGCGGCTACGACGCGATCTATCCGTTCGGCGGGAAGGTCACCGCCGAGATGGACCACCGGCCCGAGACGTACCTCAAGCTGGCGGGCCAGTTCTTCGAGTGCTTCCCGCAGCTGGAGGGGCTGCGCTTCAGCCACGCCTGGGGCGGTGCGATCGACACCTGTTCGCGTTTCTCCGCCTTCTTCGGCACGGCGCACGGCGGGAAGGTCGCGTACGCCGCCGGGTACACCGGTCTCGGCGTCGGTGCGACACGCTTCGGTGCCGATGTGATGCTCGATCTGCTCGCGGGCGAACGCACCGAGCGCACGGAGCTGGAGATGGTGCGGACGAAGCCGCTGCCGTTCCCGCCGGAGCCGGTGGCCTGGGCGGGCATCGGCATCACCAAGTGGTCGCTGGCCCGCGCGGACGCCAACGGAGGCCGGCGGAACCTGTGGCTGAAGGTGATGGACCGCCTCGGCCTGGGCTTCGACAGCTGAGCCGATGTCCTGATGAGACCGCTGTCTTGATGACACCGCTGTCCTGGTGAGACGGCTGTCCTTGTGAGATCACTGTCCTTGTGAGATCGCCGGTTGTACTCCCCCTGCGCCACCGGGGCGCGGGGATCCTCAGGGAGTACAACCGGCGATCTTGTTGTGCCGCACTTCACCACCGACGCGATCGCCGGGGAGGGCGAGGGGTGAGCGCGGCAGTGCGGTGCCAGAGGTCTTGACAACCTGATTGGTCTGGACCATGTTGTGCCGGGCTCCACCTTGAATCCCCCCACCCCCGGAGGCATTTGTGGACCCCACCAGACCTCTCGCCGTCGCCGTGGCGGCCCTGCTCGCCGCGAGCGGGCTCGTCGCCTCGGCCCGGAGCGCCCAGGCCGCCGACACCGAGCTGGCGCGCAACGGCGGCTTCGAGTCCGGCCTGGACGGCTGGAGTTGTACGGCGGGCAGCGGCGCCGTCGTCTCCTCGCCCGTGCGCAGCGGCACCAAGGCGCTGCAGGCGACCCCGGCCGGCAGCGACAACGCCAAGTGCTCCCAGACGGTCACTGTCCAGCCCAACTCCTCGTACACGCTGAGCGGTTGGGTGCGCGGCAGCTATGTCTACCTCGGCGCGTCGGGTACCGGTACCGGCGATGTCTCGACCTGGACCCAGTCGGCCCCCGACTGGCAGAAGCTGACGACGACGTTCAGCACGGGGGCCGGCACGACCTCCGTGACGATCCACACGCACGGCTGGTACGGAACCGGCGCCTACCAGGCCGACGACCTGTCGCTCATCGGACCCGGCGGCGCACCGGTCGAGATCCCGGCGGCGCCCGCGGGGCTCACCGCCGGCACCCCCACGTCCTCCACCGTCCCCCTCTCCTGGTCACCCGTGTCCGGCGCGACCGGCTACAACGTCCACCGGAACGGCAGCAAGGTCCTCTCGGTGACCGGGACTTCGGCCACCGTGACGGGACTGGCCGCGACCACCTCGTACACCTTCCAGGTCACCGCCACCAACAGCGCGGGTGAGTCGCCGAGGTCCACGGCCGTCACCGCGACGACGACGGCGGGCGGCGGTCCCGGCCCGGGCCTACCCGCCCACGCCCTCGTCGGCTATCTCCACGCGAGCTTCGCCAACGGCGCCGGCTACACGCGCATGGCCGACGTGCCCGACTCCTGGGACATCATCAACCTCGCCTTCGGCGAACCCACGTCGGTGACCTCCGGCGACATCCGCTTCAGCCTCTGCCCGGCTGGGGGTCCCCCCGGCGCTGGCGAAGCCGTGCCAGGGGGAGAGTGCCCGAACGTCGAGTCCGCCGCCGACTTCAAGGCGGCCATCAAGGCCAAGCAGGCCGCGGGCAAGAAGGTCCTGATCTCCATCGGCGGCCAGAACGGCCAGGTTCAGCTCTCCACCACGGCCGCCCGCGACACCTTCGTCTCCTCCGTGTCGAAGATCATCGACGAGTACGGCCTCGACGGCCTCGACATCGACTTC
This sequence comes from Streptomyces sp. NPDC054841, assembly GCF_053611045.1. NCBI lineage: Bacteria > Bacillati > Actinomycetota > Actinomycetes > Kitasatosporales > Streptomycetaceae > Streptomyces > Streptomyces sp. NPDC054841. The sequence goes on from NZ_JBSGZO010000121.1 coordinate 19,777, forward strand.
GAGGGCCACTCCCTGTCCCTGAACGCGGGCGACACCGACTTCCGCAATCCCACGACCCCGGTGGTCGTCAATCTGATCTCGGCGCTCACGACCCTCAAGGCCAAGTACGGCGACGACTTCGTGCTGACCATGGCCCCGGAGACGTTCTTCGTACAGCTCGGGTACCAGTACTACGGCTCCGGGCCGTTCGGCGGCCAGGACCCGCGCTGCGGGGCGTACCTGCCGGTCATCCACGCACTGCGCGACGACCTCACGCTGCTGCATGTCCAGCACTACAACTCGGGCCCGATCATGGGGCTCGACAACCAGTACCACACCATGGGGAACGCCGACTTCCATGTCTCCATGACCGACATGCTGCTCGCCGGCTTCCCGGTCGCCGGCAACTCCGAAAGGTTCTTCCCGGCGCTGCGCCCCGAGCAGGTCGCCATCGGCCTGCCGGCCACGACGAACGCCGGCAACGGCCACACACCGCCCGCCGAGGTCAACAAGGCGCTGGACTGCCTGACGAAGAAGGCGGGTACGACCTGTGGCTCGTACCAGACCCACGGCACCTGGCCCGCGCTGCGCGGGCTGATGACCTGGTCGATCAACTGGGACCGGTTCGGCGGCGGGGAGTTCTCCAGGAACTTCGACGCGTACACCTGGTGATCAGCAGCAGACCGGCGCACAGGCACCAACTGCCCAGCACGTCGAGGGGCCAGTGGTAGCCGCGCAGCACAAGGC
>NZ_JBSGZO010000122.1:0-20268 GCF_053611045.1 Streptomyces sp. NPDC054841
GCCCTCCGGCAGCGCCCACGACACCGGTGACCGAGCCGACCCGCTCTGGCGGCACGAGGCGGGCGACGAGCGCGAACACCGCACCAGATCCCGCACCCAGAGCAGCCGCCATGCCGAGAAAGGCGAGCGTTCCGATCGGGATCAGCGGCCGCTCGAAGGAAGCGAGGAGGGCGAGAACGGCCACGGCGGCGTATGCGGAGATGAGCACGGGCACGGGGTGCAGCCGGTCGGACAGCCACCCGCCGACCGGGCGCATGGCGACGGCGAGGACGACGAAGCCCGCGGTGCGCAGGGCGGCGTCGGACCGTCCGAGGCCGTAGGCGCTGGTGAGGTAGGCGGGCAAGTAGACGCTGAACGCGACGAATCCGCCGAAGGCTACGGCGTAGAGGAAGGCCAACTGCACAGTGGCGGGCATCCGCAGAGTCGCCTTGGTTCGCGCCAGCAGGGAGCCGGTCGGCACGGCTCGGCCGGGCTTGTCGCGCAGGAGGAAGCGTGCCGCAACGGCGTATGCGGCCAGGAGGCCGGCGACCATGTCGAAGGGGAACGCATACCCGACGGCGTCGGCCAGCTGCACGGTGGTGAAGGAAGAGAGAGCGGTGCCGCCCGTGCCGATGCCGAAGATCCCCAGCGCCAGTCCGCGCCGCTCAGACGGGTACCAGGCGTTGACGAACGGCACACCGATGGCGAACGTCGTGCCGCCCAGGCCGAGGAAGAAGCCACCTGTCAGCACCTCGGGCAGGGAGTCGGCAAGGTGGCCGAGGTAGAGCACGGGCAGGACGGTGAGGGCGGCGACGAGAGGGAACATCCCGCGCGCACCCACGCGGTCGGTGAGGGCACCGACAGGGATCCGGCCGAGCGAGCCGACGATCACCGGTACCGCCACCACGAGGGATTGCTGAAAGGAAGTCAGCTCCAGGTCCTCACGGAGGGTCGGCCCGAGCGGCGCCAGCAGAGCCCACGCCCAGAAGCAGAGCATGAATCCGACCGTTGCCAGGACCAGCATCCGTTGCGACTGCGCAGACGCCGCCGGTTCACCATTCTGTGGCGTTGAAGTGCGGCTCAAGGGAACTCTCCTTGCCCGAGGCGGGGTGCCCATCCTCGACTCGCTCACGATGCTGGTGCGTGCCCGCCCTGCCATCCGCGCGACGCGCCCACCGCCGCGGGTGATACTGCCCGGCGTAGCTGGGCCCTTCGGAGTCCCTTCGGCTCTGGGCACGAACCATGGCCTTGTCGAGCGCCTCGTCCCCCAGTTGCCTCAAGGCCCTGTGATGTGCGGTCTCCTCCACGCCCGCGCACGGGATGGTCACCGGCAGCACCGCGTGGACCAACTGCAGGGGGACTCCACGGCGGACGGCTTCGTCGGTCGCCCTGACCAGGGTGGCGTTCGCCGCGTCCATGGCGTCGACGCCGAAGACGATCGGGAGTACTTCACGGGCAGATGTCATAACTCCTCCACCGGTCTGCATCCCAGGTGACGGCAGCCATCGGCTGGGGCCGGCTCAAACCAGCACGCTACGCAGGAGGAGGTCGGCACGGCAGGACCGAGTGGTCCTCTGTTCGTGGAGCCGTTCGTCGCTGAACTGGCAGAACGGGGGACCTTCGGCCCCCGATGGTGCCTCTTCGGCCCCTGCGATCTTGAACCTGGTGCGATGGACTGGACATGTTGTTAACCGCGATACCGAGGGGCCTGGTCATGGTTGTACTCGCACGCAAGCAGAAGTTCCCGTTCCCCGATCTGCCCGACTGGTTCGAAGCCTTCCCCACCCGCTTCACCATGCCGGCCATGGCGGACCTGTACACCATGAGGATCGAGGAATACACCGAGGAGGGCCGGTACCTCGTCCGTGCCGAACTCCCCGGCATCGATGTCAATGATCTCGACGTCACCGTCGACGACGGCGTCCTCACCATCAAGGCCGAACGCACCGAGCGCGAGGTGGACAAGCACCGCAGCGAGATCCGCTACGGATCCCTCACCCGTAGTCTCGCGCTGCCCAAGAGCGCGGACGAGAACGACGTCCGCGCCGAGTACGCCGACGGCATGCTCACCGTCAGCGTGGGCCTCGGCGAAGAGAAGCCGGAACCGAAGCACATCGAAATCCAGCACACCACGTGACTCGCATCCCCTGGACGCCTGGGCGGACTGCGGCACAGTCTGCCCAGGCGCCTCGCAGGGGCTCCCGCGATCGTGCCCGCGGGGAACTCTCGGCCTCTGCGGTCGCCCGCCCGCTGGCCGATGTCGGTGGAAGGGCAGCCGTACACATGGCCGCGAAGGAGATCCGCACCATGACCCGTCATCTGACCGCCGGGGTGGACGGCTCGCCCGAAAGCCGCTGGGCGGCAGCATGGGCCGCCGACGAAGCCACGCTGCGCAACCTGCCGCTGCGCCTCGTCTACGCCGAGGACTTGCCCGTATCCCTGTCCACGCCGGTGACCGCCCCCGAGTCGCAGCAGCGCTGGTCCGACGAGATGCTTACCGAGACCGCGAACGACCTGCGGAAGCACCATCCCCGGCTGAAGATCACCACCCGGCGGCTCTCCGCGCGGCCTTCCGCGGCCCTGTCCGCCGAGGCGGGCGAGGCGGACCTCCTGGTGCTCGGCTCGCGTGGGCTCAGCCGCATCACGGGGTTCGTCATCGGCTCGGTAGCCATGGCCACGATCAGTGCCACCGAGCAGCCGGTCGTGCTCGTACGCGCGGCCAGGCGGCTGGACGACAGCCCACCGCCCGCCTGTACCGGCCCCTACCGCGACCTGGTCGTCGGTGTGGACATCCACCAGCCCCACGACGCACTCCTGGCCTTCGCCTTCGACGAGGCCGCACGGCGCGACTGCACGCTGCGCGCCGTGCACGGCTGGTCATTCCCCCTGGTCCTCGACCAGGACCCCCTGCCCGATCATGGAGTCCGTCGGGAAGCGGCCGCGGAAGTCAACCGCACGCTCGCCGATCTGATGACGCCCTGGCGGCAGAAGTTCCCATCGGTGGACATCGTCGAGCAGGCGCTTGTCGGCTCTCCCGGAGAGCAGCTGATCCACTGCGCCGCCGACGCCGATCTCGTGGTCGTCGGCCGACGCATCCGCAAGTCCCCCCTGGGGACCCAGATCGGCCCCATCACCCACGCGGTGATCCACCACTCCCCAGCACCCGTCGCCGTCGTCGCCCACGACTGAACGCCGTGCCCGACAGCAAGGTTTCCATGCCCGCACCGACACTCGGCGCGACCGCTCTCGACTGGAGCAGGAGCGGCATCCAACTGGAGTGAAGGAGGTCGACGATGGCTCGGAACACGACGGCTCGCAAGGCTGCCGGCACGCAGGGCAGCGCACGAAGCAGCGGTGCTCGCGCGCCGAACGCGGAGGAGCGTGCGCCGCACGACCGGAAGCGCGGAATCGAGGCGCCCGGGGGCGAGGCGGTGCCGCCCAAGAACGACTGCATGAGCCAGGCGAGCACGGAGTACAGCGGGCCAGGCGCGCAGCTTCCGCTATTGAGGACACACAAGCGTCGGATACGGACGATCCGGGTGCGGAGTCTCTTCGGGTGATGTCCCGGGCCCGGTACGCCTCGGCATGAAGCCCGCTGCCTTCACGAGGGCGCGCGGCCTTCCACAGCCCGGCGTAGTCAGCCACGTCATGTGCGGTTGGTGTCCGACATGGCCGACCTGCGCTACGGAAGAAGGCCGCATGGGCACACCGCTGGGACCCCTCGGCCCAAGTGCGCGGGCTGCCGCTGACGCAGCCTGGAGGCATGGACACGGTCGGCACCCGCTCGGAGCAACCGCCGGGCCAGGACTCGGGAGGACACCGATGAACAGCGCATTTCTCCACGGACTGCCGTCGGAGGGCCAGGACCGTCTGATGGCGTGCTCGCACGAGGCCTCGTTCCCGGCGGGCACGCGGATCTTCGACGAGGGGGACTTGGCCGACCGGTTCTGGATCATCCGCACCGGCGCCGTCACGCTCGATCTCCAGGCGCACGGCCGCCGCGCCGCCACGGTGGAGACGCTGGGCCACGGTGATCTGCTCGGCTGGTCCTGGCTGGTGCCCCCGTACGACTGGCGGCTGGGGGCCGAGGCCTTCAGCCTGGTACGGGCCCACGAGTTCGACGCCAAGGCCGTACGCGCCCTGTGCGAGGTGGATCCCACATTCGGCCTCGCGCTGACCCGCCGCGTGCTGGAGGTCGTCGCCCACCGGCTGCAGGCCACCCGGATCCGCCTCCTCGACCTCTACGCGCCCCACGGCAGCGGAGTGACGCAGGTCCCGCAGTGAATGTCACGCGGTAACCGAGCGGAGAGACGTCAAGACACTCGTAGCCGAGTGGAAGATCCGGCAGGTCTGTTCGAGCAGGACAGGACGACGAAGGCCCTCGTCGTGCTGGACACGGGAACCACCGTTCTCACCGACAGCAGGAGCGCCCGCTGCAACCCCAAGGACGGAGACGTGCCGGAGATCGGCGACGAACTGTCCGCGAGCCGCGCCCTCCACGACCTCGGGCGGCAGTGCAAGTGTCCGGCGAACTCATCCGGCTGCCCGTCATCAACGCCGGCAGCGAGCCCCTTTCGGGTTCGCGCTAGTCGCCTTCGCTGAACTCCTGGATCTCCTTGACCTCTTTGAGAGAGAGCTGGCGGGGTGCCTGGCCGCGGGCGAGTTTCTCGCTTTGGACGTGGTGGCGGATGTTGTCGACGATCTCGGGGTTGGCCAGGGTGGTGACGTCGCCGACGTCCGTGAAGTTGGAGATTCCGGCGATCACCCTGCGCATGATCTTCCCGGAGCGGGTCTTGGGCATGTCGGGGACGATCCACACGTTGCTGGGCCGGGCGATCTTCCCGATCTCGCGCTCGATGGCGCCCGCCACCTTGCGTTCGATCTCGGCACTCGGAGCCAGGCCGGGGTTGAGGGCGACGTACATCTCGACGGCCCTGCCGCGCAGTTCGTCCACCACCGGCACGGCGGCGGCTTCGGCCACCTCTTCGACGGTGAGGGTGGCGGATTCGAGTTCCTTGGTACCGAGCCGGTGCCCGGCGACGTTGATGACGTCGTCGATGCGGCCCAGGATGCGGAAGTAGCCGTCTGCGGCCTGCACCGCGCCATCGCCGCACAGGAAGGGCCAGTCGTGCCAGTCCGTGCTGTTCGGATCGCGGCAGTAGCGGCGGTAGTAGATGTCGACGAAGCGGTCGGGCTGGCCCCAGATGGTCTGCAGAACGCCGGGCCAGGGGTTGCGGATGCAGATGTTGCCGGCCTTGCCGCTGCCGGCCTCGACCACGTTGCCGTCCTCGTCGTAGATCACCGGGTAGATGCCCAGCACTCCCGGGCCGCAGCTGCCCGGTTTCATCGGCTGGAGGGCGGGCAGCGTGCTGCCGAGGAAGCCACCGGTCTCCGTCATCCACCAGGTGTCGACGACGGCTGCCTCGCCCTTGCCGACCTCTTCGTAGTACCAGCGCCATACCTCCGGCTCGATGGGCTCGCCCACCGTGGTCATGTGCTTGAGGTGGTAGTCGTACTTCTCGGGTTCCCGCGGGCCGACCTTGCGCAGCATCCGGATGGTGGTCGGTGCGGTGTGGAATATGTTCACCCCGAGGCGCTCGGCGATGCGCCAGCAGCGGCCGGCATCGGGGTAGGTGGGCACGCCTTCGTACAGGACGCTGGTGGTGCCCAGCAGCAGCGGGCCGTAGACGATGTACGAGTGGCCGGTGATCCATCCGATGTCGGCGGCGCACCAGTAGGTGTCCTCGGGGTGGATGTCCTGGTAGTACTTCGCGGTGCCGGCGACGTAGGCGAGGTAACCGCCGGTGGAGTGCTGGCAGCCCTTGGGGCGTCCGGTTGTGCCGCTGGTGTACATCAGGAACAGCGGTGCCTCGGCGGGCATGGAGACGGGCGGGACGGTGCGGCCACGGTGGTCGGCCAGGACCTCGTCGACGAAGAAGTCGCGCCCGGCGACCATGGGGCTCTTGGACGCGTACCGGCCGGGGTGACGCCGCCAGACCAGAACCTTGTCGACGTCCTGGCCGTGCTTGCGGGCCGCTTCCACCGCCTCGTCCGCCTTGGCTTTGTGGTCGACCAGGGTGCCGCCGCGGTAGTAACCGTCCATGGTCACCAGGACGCGGCTGCCGGAGTCGGCGATCCGGTCGCCGCACGCCGTGCCGCTGAAGCCGCCGAACACCTCGGAGTGGATGACCCCCAGCCGGGCGCAGGCCAGCATCGCCACGGGCAATTCCGGGACCATGGGCAGGTGGAAGGTGACCCGATCGCCCGTGTCCACGCCGCAGAAGTCGCGCAGCAGCGCGGCGAACTCGTTCACCCGCCGGTACAGCTCCTGGTACGTGATCGCCTTGGTGTCCTGGTCCTCGGGCTCGGGCACCCAGATGAAGGCGGCCTTGTTCCGGCTGGTGGCGAGATGCCGGTCGACGCAGTTGTAGCAGGCATTCAAGCGGCCGCCGACGAACCACTTCCAGAAGGGCGGGTCGCTGGTGTCCAGGGTCGTGTGCCAGTACGCGTCCCAGGTGAGCAGATCCGCGTACTCCCTGAAGCATTCGGGGAAGTGCTCCTCGCCGAAGCGTTCGATGATGGCCGGGTCGCCGGCGTTCGCGTGGGCGATGAACCTGGCCGGAGGCTGGTAGTAGCCCTCTTCGCGCCAGTGGACGGCTATCTGTGCCTCGGAGGGCTGCGGCTGTGGATCTGGTGCCATGGGTTCGACCTCCCACTGGAATGGCCGCGGCGACGCCGGTCCGGCCGTTAGCCGTCCGCGAGCAGCCCCGCACAGGAGCAGAACTCGCGCATTTCCGCACCGCAGGCGCACTGGCGGGCGAACGCTCCGGCATCGCCCACGTCCAGGGAATGCCAGCACAGCTCGTCGGTCAGCGCCATCGCGCGGAGCAGCACCGGCCCGAGAGCCGGTGGCGGCGTCGCCTCGGCTTCGTGGCGCAGCCGCGCGACATCGCGTACGTGTGCCGGGTCGGTTGTGGCGGCCTGCAGCTGAGCAAGAAGGACCGACGTCTCGCCGACGAGGTACTGCTGCGTCATCCTGACCGCCACCCGCTGATGGCCGTTCGTGCACCGGATCTGGTGCACTGCCGAAGAATCTTCAGCGTATCTCCGGGGGTGGTCCGGAGCGAGAGCGGCCGTCGAGGTACGCGCCGTAATGATCTCGGCCGAGCGTGGCTGCTCGGGAGAGATCGTCCTATGGAACCGCCCGGTGTCGAAGCGCATCGTCTGTGTCAGCCCTGTCAACTCGTTCGCGGCGTCGGATCGGGATGGTGCAGCCGGGTGGGATCCTCTCTGGGGTTGACCCCTTGCCAGCCGGATCCTAGTCAGAATTCCGATAACTCCCACTATGTTGAGAATGTGCCGCGTGAATTGGGAGAGCTCGAAGACGCCGTCATGACGCGCGTCTGGCAATGGAACCGCCCGGTGACCGTGCGCGAAGTGCTGGAGGATCTCCAGCAGGAGCGATCCATCGCCTACACCACCGTCATGACCGTTATGGACAATCTCCACCAGAAGGGGTGGGTGCGCAGGGAAGTCGAGGGGCGCGCCTATAGGTACACAGCGGTCTCCACCCGGGCCGCCTACTCGGCCGCACTGATGAACAAAGCCTGGTCCAGGAGCGACAACCCCGCCGCGGCCCTTGTCGCCTTCTTCAGCATGATGTCGCCGGAGCAGCGCAACGCACTCCAGGACGCGATCCGTGTCATTCAGCGCAACACCCTGGAAGACTCTCCGGCAGCCTCGCCGGAAGGTTCCCTGGACCAGGACGCTACGGGTGTGTACGGGGCGGAGCGTTAGTGTGCCGAGAGTCGCCCCTCGGACATGAAAGCTCCGGACACCGCTAGGTCACGTGCGTGCACTCCGGGGCCACTGCGGGTACCCACACCCGGCGCTGTAGTGAGGGCGGGGGCTCCGGCCTGCGACGTTTGGTCCGGTCGCCTGTGGAGCGCCACCGGCTACAATTGAAGAGTTCTTCAATTCGCAAGTTGCTGTGCCGAATAAGTCGGGGAGATGGACTGCGGTGGCCGGTTTCGTTCAGGCCGTGCTGGAGCGGGTGCGCCAGGCGCAGGCTGCGCTGGAGGCTGCATATGCAGACGAGGACGCCTTTGGAGCGGCCGTCGCGCAGGAAGAACTGGACGATGCCCTGAGGCTGGCCGAGCAGCATGGCATCGCCGTCGATGCTGGGGCGGACGAGGGATGATCGGGATGCCGGTTCCGCTGTATCAGGCAAAGGCCGAGTTCTTCCGGATGCTGGGTCATCCGGTACGTATCCGTGTGCTGGAGCTACTGCAGGACGGCCCCATGCCGGTGCGCGACCTGCTGGCGGCCATCGAGGTCGAGGCGTCGAACCTGTCGCAGCAGCTCGCAGTACTGCGCCGTTCCGGGATCGTGACAGCAACCCGCGAGGGCTCCACCGTGGTGTACGAGCTGGCTGGCGGTGATGTGGCCGAACTCATGCAGGCCGCACGACGCATCCTGAGCGTGCTCCTGGCAGAGCAGCAGGGCCTGCTGGGCCAGCTGCGCGAGGCCGAAGCCGAGGAAACGGTGAGATGACTTCCTGGAAGCATGAGGAGTACGCGGCAGTGAGCGACCATCCAGCAGGGGAGCAGGCGCACGGAGAGAAGGACCTGGAGAGGTGGAAGGAGCGCGGCGTGATGCTGCGCGTCTTCGTGTACGTCTTCGCCACGCATCTGTTCGCAGGCTTCGTCTGGCTGCTCTTCTACGTGGGCGAGCACGCGCACAAGTAGCGGGCCGGCGAGCGCCGTGCGCGAGGGCCGAATGGTCCCGGCTCGCGGGCCGTACGGCCCTCGATCGCCGGGCGCGAATGTGGACACCATCGGAAGACAGGTCTGCGGACGGTTCCTCGTCACGGTCATCCCGCCGTCCGCAGTCCGGTCTTGGGTGCTTGGCGACCACACGTACACCGCCACGATGTCCTCTCGGCGCGGGCGGACACCCCTGGACCTCAAGATCGACTGTTACGACGTCGGCGACCGCGCCCTCGACGCCGTACCCCCCGGCGAACTCCCCGCAGTTGATGGCACACTCGCCGACCGCGACCACCAGGCGCGGCTCGGGCATGGCCGCCACCATGCGCCGCAACGACTCGGCCATGTTCCGCGTCACCGGCCCGGTCACCAGCGCCACATCCGCGTGCCGCGGCGAGGCCACCAGCCGCGCCCCGTACCGTTCCGCGTCGTACACCGGGCCGAAGGCCGCCGCGATCTCGATCTCACATCCGTTGCATGAGCCGGCGCCCACGCACCGCACCTGCGCCGACCCGCCCAGCTCCCCGGCCGCCGGCAGCGGTTCCCCGTCTGGCGGTGGCGGGGCAGGTTCGACCACCCGCCCCGGTGTCGCGGATCTTGCGCAGCAGGCCCATGAACGCCCTCCCGGATGCTGGTGAGGAATCTTCCGCAGGTGCCAACAAGCGTCTCCGTACCCGGAGTCACGCCCTTTTTCTTGCGCTTTGCCCGTTTTGTTAAGCCTCTGTGGCCACGTACCCACCGACGGCGAACGGAAGGCGGCCGCCCCTCGGCGCGCAGAGCGCTGTCCATGTACGCCGCAGGGCGACCGCCGGTACGAGACCGCCTAGGTCGGCGGTTTCCCCTCCGAGGCCGCAGCCTGCAGGTCGGCGAGGAGTTCGGCCTGGCCCGCCAGCACGCCGGACAGGATCGTCCGCGCGACCTTGAGCAGCTCCGCGACCTGAGGAGTGGTCAGCGAGTAATACACGGCCGAGCCTTCCCTGCGGGTTATGACCAGATTGGCCCGCCGCAGGACAGCCAGTTGCTGTGAGAGGTGGGCGGGCTCGACGCCAACCTCCGGAAGCATCTCGGAGACCGCGTGCTCGCGCTCGCTCAGCAGCTCCAGAACGCGGATCCGGACCGGATGCCCCAGTGTCTTGAAGAACTCCGCCTTCAGCTGGTACAGCGGCGCGCTCACCGAGCCGGCCCCGCTGCGCCCGCACCGCCGCGTGGCTCGGTGGCCACAGCTGCGGATCTTCCGTACATCGCATCCACCCAGAACTCGTCGCCATCGGGCCATCCTCGCGCCCTCACACACACATGATGACCTCGGGAATTGCTAAGATTAGCAATTCCGAAGGTCTAGAGAGGGAGGTTCGGGTGCGAATCCCACGACTGCGTGGCGGCGGGGCACTGCTCAAGTGCATCGCGTGCCGTCTCAAGTGCCTGCCCACGGCCATCGGCCCGGACGGCTCATGCCCCCGCTGCGGGCATGAACGCCTGCTCGGCATTGATCTCGGGCGCCGATGGAGCGGGCACGCCGCGCCCAAGGCCAGCAGCCCGAAGCCCTCCGGCGGCGAGCGCTGAGCCGCCCATGAGCATCAGCTGGAGCGTTGAGGAACAGCGCGGCGCGGCCGTCATGAGCGTGGCCGGGTTCCTCGGCAACAACGCGGTCGGCCGATTCACGGACGGATTCGGCTGGGTAATGGCACGCAGCACCGGGGCCGTCGTCCTCGACCTGACCGAACTGCTCGGGTGGAGCGCCGAGGGAGAGATGGCGGTCATAAAGGCAGCCACCAGACTGCGCAGCAGCGAGCGTCCCCTGATCCTGTGCGGTCTGGACCGCCTGGAAGCGACGAACTCGTGGGCCGACCATGTCGGCTCCATGACCGTCTACGCGGATCTGGAGTCCGCCCTTGACGCCCAGGCACCGCCCTCCGGCTGACCACATGCGGCCCTGCTACGGCCCATCGCATCGCGACGGCACCGAACGTCGGCGGCCCCCTCCCCATCTTTGCCGCCACCGGTCGGGGACCGTCCCCGCCACTTGCACGGACGGCGACATCTGCCGGACGCCCAGCACACCCAGCCCGGCCGCTACCGCTCTGAGCACGGGCCGGGTATCAGTATCCGCGGACGAATACTCGTGCAGGCTGGGCCACACGAGTGCAGCTGAACCTTGTCCGGAAGGCCACCCAGTGGACCGGGAAACCGTCCACGAGGGGCTGGAGAGGGCCCGCGCGACCCACCACCGCCTGCTCAATGCCGCCGCGACGGCGCAGATGGCGCAGGAAGTCGGCGGCGCTCTTCCCCGCTGCCGGTGTGGAGGGGATGGGCAGCGGGAAGAAGCGCCCGCCAGACCGTCAGCGGACCGTAACGTTACGCCTTCTTCAGGAACTGGGTCTTCAGGACCAGCCCCTTGACCTTCTTCGTGTTGCACTCGACCTCGTCGGGCTTGCTGGTGAGGCGGATGTTCTTCACCAGGGTGCCGCGCTTGAGGGTCTCTGAGGTGCCCTTCACCTTCAGGTCCTTGGTCAGCGTCACGGAGTCGCCGTCCTCCAGGACGGTGCCGTTACTGTCCTTCACCACGACATCGCTCATGGTCTTTCCCTGCCTGCTTTCGTTGCGGTGCTTCTCTTACATCTGGCCCTGGAGCGCGGCATTCCGCGCGCCGGGCCAGTCGTCGCTGTACCACTCACGGGTGTGATCGCCCGCGCCCTGGTAGGACGCAAGGGCAGTGGCGAGGTCGCAGTGGACGGGGATCGGGGGGTGCGTGCCGTCGGGGACGATCGAGCCGTCCGCGGGTATCGCGGCGAGCTCCAGTCCCCGCCCTTCCTCGGTGAGCCGGCGGGCTGCCTGAGCGACGGCGAGCTGGCCGCCGACGGACCAGCCGCGCAGCTCGGTGAGGTCGAGGATGACCGGCCCGGTGCCACGGGCCAGAGCCCAGCCCACGGCGCCCGTGAAGCGGTCCACGGCGTCGGCGCCGAGAAACCCGGACAGCGAAAGGACACAGAAGTCCGGCTGGGTGATGTAACGCCACTCGATGGTCATCGTCGCTCTCTCGTTCGCAGTGTGCTCACAGGGGCAGGGTGATCCAGATGCTCTTGCCCTGGCCGTCCGCGTCCGCGCGTACAACGGCGGTGCCGCCGAGACCGAGGGTGAGCTCGACAACGGTGGCCAGCCCGCTGCCACCGCTGCCGACCGTGGCGTACAGGGCAGGCCGATAGGGGTGGCGGTCGTGGACGGCGAACGCGAGGGTGTCCGGGCCGGCCGCGTGGATCACGGTCACGTTCGGCGAGAGCACGGCGGCGTGGCGGACGCTGTTGGTGACCAGTTCGGACAGGATCAGCAACGCGGGATCGACGGTGGGGTGGCGCCGGCTGATGCCCCACTCCATCAGGACCTGCTCGGTGGTCTCGCGGGCGATGCGGACGGCGGACCCCATGGCGGGCACGGTCAGCACGTGTCGGTAGGGCAGGGCCTCGAGCTGAGTGGCCATCAGGCTTCCTCGTGGGCGAGGCGGAATCCGGTCGCTGTCTGAGGGCGTATCCGTACGAGGGTGTCGTGCGGGCCGTGGACCCAGCCGGGCAGCGTACGACGGTAGTGGGCGGCCTCATCGGGGTCGGTGATGACCTCGGCAGGACCGGTCGCGGTCACCGTCCACCCGATGCCGCCGGCCACGCGGATCTCATCCGCGTGGTAGGTGAGCGCGGCCCTGCCGGCCAGAGCTGTCTGCTGGGCGGGGGTACGGACGATCAGGCGGCCGTACTGCAGCAGATGAACGGCCGGGCGGACCACGGCGCTCTCGCGCTGGACGTACACCAGCCGTCCCTGGGCCGCGCCTTCGAGCAGCCACAGCGCCTCGGTGCCGGAGACCTCGACCATGCGACGGGAGACGGGGACGGTCATCGGGAAGCCTCCTCGGCGGCGGGTGCAGGGGACTGTGCGGGAACAGCGGGCAGGACCCCCACGCCCTGCAGATGAGCCCGGGCCCCCGCGATCGCCTCCGGGGTGGTAGCGAACTCGCGGCCCTCCAATCGCAGCAGATCCAGCGCACCGACCGAGTCCAGGACCGGGCGCTGCCCGGGCCGGATCCCGGACGTCATCACGGCGATACCGCGCCGGTTGAGCTTCTCGACCGCGTCCTTGAGGACCAGGGCGCCGGTGGCGTCCACCGTCGTGATCCGCGACATGCGCAGAATCACCACGCGGACGTCGGCGACCTCGGTCAGCTCCAGGAGGAACCGGTGCGCGGCGGCGAAGAACAGCGGCCCGTCGATCCGGTACGCGACGATGTGCTCGGCCAGCAACGCGTGTTCCTCGTCGCTGTGCTCGCCGGGCAGGTCCGGCCGGAAGTCCACCTGATCCATCCGGGCCTGCCTGGCCACAGCCCGCAGCGCCAGAGCGCCAGCCACGGCCAGGCCGGTGATCACCGCGTAGACGAGGTCGAGCGCGAGCGTGGCGACGGCCGTCAGGACGAGCACGAGCCCGTCGGAACGAGTGGCCTTCGCCATCGCCCGCAGTGAGCCGACCTCGACCATGCGGATCGCGGTGGCGAGAAGCACGCCGGCCAGGGCGGCCAGCGGGATCTTCGAAACGAGTGGGGCGGCGGCAAAGACGATCACGGCGAGGACGGCCGCATGGGTGAGCGCGGCCAGCCTGGAGGAGGCGCCGGTGCGGACGTTGACGGCGGTACGGGCGATGGCGGCGGTTGCTGGGACGCCGCCGAAGAGGGGGGCGGCCAGGTTCGCGATGCCCTGCCCGAACAACTCCTTGTCCGGGTCGTGCTGCTGACCGACGGTCATGCCGTCGGCGACGTTGGCGGACAGCAGCGACTCCAGCGCAGCGAGCGCGGCCACCGCCACTGCCGGGGCGAGCAGCGAAGACAGGGCTGCTGGATCAAGGAAGGACAGCGATGGCGCCGGCAGTCCCGCAGGCAGCGTGCCGATCGGGGTCGCGTCCAGGTGGAAGGCGAGAGTGATCAGCGTGGCGCCGATCACTGCGACGATCGAGAACGGGACGGTCGGTCGCCACCGCGCGCCCACCACCATCACGGTTGCGACACCGGCGGCGAGCGCGACAGCGGTCCAGTCCGGCGTCCGCACGAACGCCTGAAGAGCGTGCCCGGTCACTACCAGGACCCTGTCGCCCTCGGGCTTCTCGACCCCGAGCGCGTTCGGCACCTGCTGCAGGAAGATCACGCAGGCGATGCCGAGGGTGAAGCCCTCTACGACGGGCGCGGGCACGTACCGCATGCATTTCCCGGCCCGCAGCAGCGCCAGCGCGATCAGCATCAGCCCGGCCAGCAGCCCAACGGTCAGCACACCGCCGGGGCCGTACTCGGCGACGATCGGCACCAGCACCACCGTCATCGCACCCGTCGGCCCGGACACCTGAAGATTCGAACCCCCGAACAGCGCCGCGAGCGCACCCGCGACCACCGCGGTCGCCAGCCCCGCCTCCGCGCCGAGCCCAGAGGAGACCCCGAAACCGAGCGCGAGCGGCAACGCCACGATCGCGACGGTCAGACCCGCGAGCAGATCGCGGCGCGGAGCACGCTTCATCGCGGTGAAGTCCGCGCGCACGGGCAGCAAGGAACGCACCGGGATCCACACACGGTGAAGCAGGGCACTCACTTCGCCGCGACCTCGGCTTCCCGCAGCTCCGCCAACAGCTCGTTCTGCCCGGCCAGCATCTCCGTCAGGATCCGCCGCGCGGCCCGCAGCAGGTCCGCGACATCCCCGCCCGCCAGCTCGTAGACCACGGTCGAGCCCTCTCGCGTGGAGGTCACGATGCCCGACCGGCGCAACACCGCCAGCTGCTGAGACAGGGCCGACGGCTCCACCTCGATCTCCGCCAGCAGATCCCGCACCGGCATCTGCCCACTCTGCAGCAGCTCAAGCACCCGGATGCGCACAGGGTGCCCCAGCATCCGGAAGAACTCGGCCTTGGCCTGATACAGCGGAACCGGCACGGTCTCGGACTCTCCTCATCACCTGTACGGAGGGGTATCGCTCAGGCTGTGCCCGCGGCTACCTGCGGACACAGCCAGTACAGCATGTAGTGAATTGCAGAATTTTGCAATTCTTGTACTGTGTTCGAGTCCGAAGGTGATCCGATCCAGGCACCGCCCGCTGGCTGCGGCGCAAGGCGCCATCGCCACTATCCTTGCTGGTCAGCCAGGTCTGACGCCTGCACCGCCAGCAGACGAAAGACCTGCTGGTGTCGTACTCGCCGCAGAAGCTCGGCTTCTTCCAGACGTACGAGTTGAAGGCTCCTGACCTGGGTTTTTACCCGTCCCACCCCGCCGTGGCCGGCAAACTGCGCACGCCGGCGGACCAGGACCGGCTGGTCATCCCCGACCTGGAGACCGCGATCACCCAGCTGTACTCGCTCCTCGTCTTCCCCCGCATGGTCTTCAGCGCCTACAGCGCGCACATCGACGACGACCTCACCGAACGCCTCATCACCAGCGGCGTGGACATGTTCCTCAGCCACTACGG
This sequence comes from Streptomyces sp. NPDC054841, assembly GCF_053611045.1. Lineage (NCBI taxonomy): Bacteria > Bacillati > Actinomycetota > Actinomycetes > Kitasatosporales > Streptomycetaceae > Streptomyces > Streptomyces sp. NPDC054841. Next base: position 15,227 of record NZ_JBSGZO010000122.1, read on the forward strand.
CACCCATCACACAGCGCGCACTCAGGAGGCATGAGCACAGCGCGCCGGTCAGCGCCGGTCACCGTGGCGGTGGCCGTTGCCGGCGGGCGCGGTGCGGTACCGGGCGGGGTCGGTGTCGAAGGTGGCCGCGCAGTGTGCGGAGCAGAAGTACAGGGTGCCGTTGTCGGTTTCGCGGCGTTGGGTGGCGGTCGAGGGGTTCACGTGCATGCCGCACACCGGGTCGGTCGCGCTCTCCTCCTGTCTGGCTTCGGTCGCGGCGGTTGGTGTCTCCAGGGTGGGCTCGACTGGTGTCGGCCCAGCCGCCGGCAGCGGTGCGGGGTGCCAGCGGCGCAGGCGGGAGGCGTTGGTGACGACCGACAGGGAGGACAGGGCCATCGCGGCCGCGGCGATCATCGGGCTGAGGCGGATGCCCCACAGCGGGTAGAGGGCTCCGGCGGCAAGCGGGACGCCAACAGCGTTGTAGATCAGGGCGAAGAACAGGTTCTGTCGGATGTTGCGCATGGTCGCGCGCGAGAGCCGGATGGCGGTGACCACGCCGCTGAGCGAGCCGGAGATCAGGGTGATGTCGGCGGCCTCGATGGCCACGTCGGTGCCGGTGCCGATGGCGAGCCCGACATCGGCGGCGGCGAGAGCGGGTGCGTCGTTGATGCCGTCGCCGACCATGCCGACGGTACGGCCCTCGCGCTGAAGCCGGCGGATCTCGTCGGCCTTGTGCTCGGGTAGCACTTCGGCCAGTACACGGCCCACGCCGACCTGGGCCGCGATGGCCTTCGCCGTACGGAAGTTGTCGCCGGTGATGATGATGGTGTCGATGCCGAGGCGCCGCAGGGCAGCGATGGCCGAGGCCGAGTCCTCCTTGACGGTGTCCGCGACGGCCAGCACTCCGGCAGGCCGTCCGTCAATGGCGGCCAGGACCGGGGTCTTGCCCTGCGTGGAGAACTCCTCCGCCACCGCGGCGAGGTGAGCGGTGTCGATGCCGACGTCACCGAGGAGGCGGGCGGTCCCGACGAGGACGGCCTTGCCATCCACTGTGGCCTGGACACCCTTGCCTGTGACCGACTCGAAGCCGGAGGCGGGCAACGGAGTGAGGCCGCGTGTGCGGGCGGCAGCGACGATCGCGCCCGCGAGCGGGTGCTCGCTGTCCGCCTCTGCTCCGGCCACCAGCGTCAGCAACTCGTCCTCGGTGAGGCCCTCGGCGCTGTGGATGTCGGTGAGTTCGGGTTTTCCGGCGGTGACGGTGCCGGTCTTGTCGAAGACGACGGTGTCCAGCTTGTGTGCGGTCTCCAAGGCTTCGGCCGAGCGGATCAGGATGCCCGCCTGGGCACCCTTGCCGGTGCCGACCATGACCGACAACGGGGTGGCCAGACCCAGCGCACACGGACAGGCAATGATCAGCACGGCTACCGCAGATACCAACGCCAAGGTGAGCGCCGGGGCCGGTCCGACGATGTACCAGAGAGCGAACGCGGCGACGGCAATGGCGATGACGGCGGGCACGAAGTACGCGGAGACCGTGTCGGCGAGCCGTTGGATCGGCGCCTTGGACGCCTGGGCCTCCTGCACCAGGCGGATGATCTGGGCAAGCATCGTGTCGGCGCCGACCTTGCTCGCCCGTACCCGCAGGGAACCGGTGGTGTTGACGGTTGCGCCGACGACCGTGTCCCCGGTGCGTTTGGTCACCGGCATCGGCTCGCCCGTGACCATCGACTCGTCGACCGCTGAGGATCCGGACAGCACCTCGGCGTCGACGGGGATCTTCTCGCCGGGCCGGATCGCGATCTCGTCGTCCACCACCACGTCTTCGACGGGGATCTCGGCCTCTGCCCCGTCGCGTATCACCCGGGCGGTACGCGCCTGCAGACCCAGCAGCGCGCGGATCGCCTCGCCCGTACCGGCCTTTGCACGCGCTTCGAGCAGCCGCCCGAGCAGGATCAGAGTGAGGATCACCCCGACCGCCTCGAAGTAGACCTCCCGTACCTCCTCGGGCAGCAGGCCCGGCGCCAGCGTCACCAGCAGGCTGTAGCCGTACGCGGCCGAAGTCCCCAGCGTGATCAGAGAGTTCATGTCCGCACCCCGGTGGCGCAGGGTCAGCCAGCCCGTCACGTGGACGGGCCACCCGGTGTAAAACATCACGGGAGTGGTCAGAGCCAGCTGCAGCCAGTGGTTCAGCATCCAGCCCGGCACCCACTCGGCGTCGAACACCTCATGGGCCATCACCGCGAACAGCACCGGAAGGGTCAGCACCACGCCCACGACGACCCGGCGGGTCAGGTCCTCGATCTCGGCGCGGCGCTCGGCGGCATCCGTGGCCTCCGACTCGGCCGCACTCGCCTCGCCGGCCCGCGGTTGCTCCGCCCCAGGAGGAGAGGCCGGACGACCGATGGCCTCTACCTCCCCGTCCGGTTCGACCTGCAGGGTGCCGCGGATCATGTTCATCCCACAGGCGAAGCCGAAGGTCCCGGCCTCGCTCGGGTGGAGCCGTACGGTCGTACGCGCGTACGCGGGAAGCAGTGCGTTGATCCGCAGATCCGGGAAGAGGACCCGGTTGGTGCACTCCCCGGACTCCTGCCGGTCGAAGACCAGCTCCACCGGCACCCCCTGCCTCACCCGGATCACATCAGGGCTGTAGCCACCACGGACGGTGATCTCGACCCTCTGCACGCCGTTCTCCATGCGGGCGGTACGGGCACGGCGAGGGCCGAAAAAGAACCCGCCGAGTGCGGCGATCAGAGCGACAGCAGCTGCCGCCACGGCGATGTCGGCGACACCCATGACAGACCCTCTCTCTGCCCGGCTATCCTTCCGTTTTCACCCAGAATACCCCTACCCGGTATAAGCGGGCCGAGCCTGATGCCAGGCCGTTGCCGACGTGCCGATCATCACCGTCGGCGTCCTGGCTGCCGTCGTACGTGCCGCCACCGCGCACGCCCTGGGCGCTCCCCCAGCAGCCTTCTGGCGCGGTCTCGATCGCGACGTCTGTGCCCGCGCCGATGGCGATGCCGAGGTCGGCCTGGGCGAGGGCGAGGCGTCGTTGCCGCCGTCGCCGACCATGGCGACCCTCCGGCCGCCGCGCTGGAGTTCGGCGCACCTTGAGCCGGGCATGGTGGACTGCAAGGCGGGTCGGCGGGACGCGACCCCTGCACGACCCGGATGACGCCGACGACGCGCTACCGCGGCAACCTCCCCGGCCGCCGCGGTGAGCCAGAGCTAGGCTGGTGCTGAGGCGAAGGAGCTGCCCGAGGGACGTGATCGCGGTGATGGCTGGTCAGGCGATCGGCTGGATGTGGGTGTGGCCGGCTCTGGTCGTGGTCGGTTTGCTGATCATCGGCTACGCCGCGGTGAACCTGGTGCGTGGCGGCCGGAAGCCTGCCCAGATCGGGGACGGGGCCGGATCGGCGGCCCGGCGGATCCTCGACGAGCGCTATGCACGCGGGGAGATCGACGAGCGGGAGTACCGGCAGCGCAGGAGCTTGTTGCCGTGAGCGGGGAGCCGATCAGCCGTCGCCGAGCGCTGGGGCTGCTCGGGTTGGGTACGGCCAGCGCGGCGGCCGGCGCGGCGGGCTGGGCCACCGGCCTGGGCGCCCCGCCCAGCGGCCGACTGATGCCGGCCGCCCAGGGCCAGGAGCTGGCCGAGCCGCGGGTGCTGGCCAGCCGCGACGGGCTGCTGGACGTGCGGCTTGTCGCCGCCCCAGGCGTACGGCTGGCGGGGCGGGACACCACGGGGTGGGGGTTCAACGGCACCTCACCGGGACCGACGTTGCGGGTGCGGCCCGGGGACCTGCTGCGGGTGCGGCTGGTCAACCACATCGACCAGCCGACCAACCTGCACACCCACGGCCTGCACGTGTCCCCCTCGGGCAACAGCGACAACCCGTTCATCACCATCGAGCCCGGTGACAGCTACGACTACGCCATAAGGATTCCGGCCCGGCATCCGGCGGGCACGTTCTGGTACCACCCGCACCATCACGGCACCGTCGCGGATCAAATCTTCGCCGGCCTGGTCGGGGCGCTGCTGGTCGAGGGTGTCGGGGGTGTGGCGGACCTGCCGGTCAGCGGCGAACGGCTGCTGCTGGTCACCGACACCACCCTGGACGGGGCCGGCCGGGTCGTCTCGCCACCCATGATGGCCAGGATGACGGGCCGCGAGGGCGAGCTGGTGTTGGTCAACGGCCAGCACCAGCCCGTCATCACCGCCGCACCCGGGTCTGTGCAGCGGTGGCGGGTCATCAACGGCTGCGTTTCCCGAGTCCTGGCGCTACGACTGGAAGCCCACCGGCTCACCCAGGTAGCCCAGGACGGCGTGTTCCTGCCCGCACCGGTCGACCGGGACCAAGTGGTGCTGGCCCCCGGCAACCGCACCGACCTGCTCGTACGCCCCACCGGCACCGGCCAGTACGCGCTGGTCAGCGACCCCTACGACCGCGGCGGTCTCGGCATGATGGACGGTCGCCCGTCCACTAGTGGTCCGGTCACCCTGGCCACCCTGGTCACTGCCGGCCCAACCACAACAACGCCATCGGTGCCCGCGACGCTGCCGGCCCCAGCCATCCCGCAAGGCCCGGTGACTGGGCAACGCCGACTCACCTTCGCCATGGGCATGGCTCGGACGGGTATGGCTGGGATGAGTTTCACCATCGACGGGCGTTCCTACGACCCCAACCGTGACGACCAGAGCGTCGTCCTTGGCACAGTCGAGGAGTGGACCGTGGTCAACACCAGCCCCATGGCTCACCCGTTCCACCTGCACGCCTGGCCCTTCCACGTGCTGGCGGGCAGCGCCGGTATGCCGCCGGCCGGCGTGCTGCAGGACGTCGTGCTCGTCCCCGCACGGGGGTGGGTGCGCCTGCGGATCCCGTTCAGCGACTTCCCGGGGCGCACCGTATTTCACTGCCACATCCTCGACCACGAGGATCTGGGCATGATGGCCACCGTGAACGTACGCGACTAGGGCGTGTTGCGAAAGTCCCGCCTGGCCCGCGACGCCTGGCACGCGCGCTCGCTGCGTTGTCGGACTCATCCAAGTACGTCCAGTACGAGGA
>NZ_JBSGZO010000123.1:0-20085 GCF_053611045.1 Streptomyces sp. NPDC054841
CCACCCCCGGTGCCCCGGCCGCGGCGGCCCGGGGGGGGGCGGTGGGGGTCCGCGGGGGGGGCCCGGCCCGTGTGCTGTCGCGGCCCCGTGTGCTGTCGCGTCGGTGTGCCGTCGTGCGGGGCGCGTCACCACCTCGGCCAGGACCAGGAGACGAGAGCCTCCCATTCATGGTCCACGACGCCGGGAAGGGTTCGGCCCTGGGAGGACCAACTGGCCATCAAGGACGCGTAGATGGGCTCCACCGAACGGTCCGCGGACGACCGGACCGCCCGCCTCCCCCGGCCCGTCGGCTCCGTGCGGCTTCCCGGCTCCTTGCGGCTCGCCGGAATCAGCCCCTGCCGTTCCCAACGGCCCTTGTGCTCCGCCATGCCCCCAATATCCCGTACCGCCCCCCTTCCTGGCGGGCGAAAGGACCGAACGCTCCGGCCGGCGCGCCACGCGCTCCGCTGTTCGGGTCACAGACCGCAACCGGGTCGCGGACGACGGTGTTGACCAACGCGTCACTTCATCGGTGGAGTGCGCATCCTGAAGGCTCGAAGGGAATCATCATGAAGAAGCTGTGGGCAGCCGCGGCCGTGACCGCGTCTGTGGCCGGAGTCTCGCTGGCTGCCGCCGCGCCGCAGGCACTCGCCATCGGCAACGACAACGGCACCACGTCGCTGAGTGGCAACGAGGCCGTGCAGTCGTTCGGCAACTCGGCGACGTACGGCGAGCAGAGCCCGCAGCTTTCGCTCGTCCAGGGTTCGCTGAACAAGCCCTGCGTCGGCCTGCCCGCCAAGGCCAACGTGGGTTCCCTCGTGGGTCTCGTGCCAGTCGGTGTCCAGGACGTCAACGTCCTGTCGAACCCGCAGAACCAGCAGTGCTCGGAGAACTCGACGCAGGCCAAGGGCGACGAGCCGCTGTCGCACGTCCTGGACGGCATCCCGGTGCTGTCCGGCAACGGCACCAACAACCACTGAGCCGGCCACCACGGCCGGCCGAGGGCCCTGCTCGACGGACGCTCGTCGAGCCGGGCCCGTTTTCATGCCGTGACGAGAAAGCCTACGAATAGAAAAGCGGCTCAGTGCTGTTTCACTGCCCGCAGGACGACGAACTTCGGATTGCTCGCGACCGTCTCGCAGTTGCCGAAGAGGCGGCGGAGCCTGACGTGGTAGCCGAGGTGGCGGTTGCCGATCACCCACAGCTCACCGCCGGGGCGCAGCGCGGCGCGTGCCCCGGTGAACATGCGCCAGGAGGTGCTGTCGGTCAGGGCGCGGTGGGTGTGGAACGGCGGATTGTTCAGCACCAGGTCGACCGACTCGCGCTCCACGCCCGACAGCGCGTCGCCGACCAGGAACTCGGCCCGGCCGCCTTGTCCCGCGTTCGCCCGGAACGTCTCCTCGGCCGAGGCGACCGCCTGGAACGACTCGTCCGTGAACAGCACCTCCGTCTCGGGATTCGCGACCGCCATGGCCGTACCGACCACACCGTTTCCGCAGCCCAGGTCCACGACGCGGACCGGGCCGCGGCTGCGCGGCAGATGCTGCAGGAAGAAGCGGGTGCCGATGTCGAGGCGCTCGGCGCAGAAGATGCCCGCGTGGTTGGTGACGGGCCGCCCCGACATCACTCCGATGTCCGTGGGCAGGTCGTAGTCGCGCGGCCAGGACTCCCCCGCACCGGATCCGGACTCCGTACGGGCCGGGTCCGGGACGGAGAAGATCAGCCGGGCCTTCTTCGCGGCCAGCGAGGTCCGGGTCGGGCCGATGATCCGCTCGAACAGCTTCAGCGTGGAGGTGTGGATCTCCGTCACCATGCCCGTACCGACGACGAGGGTGCCGGGGTGGACGTGCGGGGCGAGCCGCTGCAGCTGGTCCTCCAGCAGCGCGAGGCTCTTGGGGACGCGGACCAGCAGGACGTCGATACGGTCCGGGGGCGTGTCCCGGGTCGACAGCAGCCGGACGCCCGCTGCCTCACCGGGGCGGTTGCGGGCGAGGTTGGCGCGGGTCGCCTGCTGGGTCAGATACGAGTCGGTGATCTGTACGGGCCGGTGCGCGGCGAGCGCGGTGACCAGGGCGCCCCAGCGGTCGCCCAGGACGACGACGGTGCCGGACAGATCCGCGGGCTTGGGATCCTCGGCGCCGGCCTCACCGACGAGGTGGCGCACCGCCGCCTCGCCCGCGAGGTGGTGCAGCAGGTACTCGTCGGACGCGTCCCAGGCCCTGAGCTGGTCACGGGGGTCCTCGGGAAAGCGGGTGAGCCCGAGGTCGCCCCATGACGTGGTGAAAATGTTCATCGTCCTCTCAGGCTACGCGGCCGCCTTCGAGAGCTCCGCCGCGCCGAACGAGACGTCGAAGCGGTCGCACCAGATGCTGACGCTGGAGTACTTGCTCAGATCGACGTCGGCCGGCAGTGCGTAGTTCTGGTCGCCCTTGTTGCCCTTGAGCTTGCCGAGGCTGACGTGCGCGCCGTCGTCGAAGACCCGCCAGCCCGCCGCGCCCTCCTTCACGGGCGCGTCGGTCAGCCAGACCCGGAGGTCCGGGCCGCTGCTGGTGTCCAGTCCCTCCAGCCGCAGGATGCGGGAGCCGTCGGCGAGCTCGACGATCCTGACCGTGCCCTTGGTGGCGTGCTCATGGCTGATGAACGTGCCCGTGGCGAGGGTCCTGGGCGCGGCGGGGGCGGACGGATCACCGGGCGCGGACGGGGCCACCGCCGCGGGAAGCTTCTCGCGTACGGTCTCGTTCTCCCACAGCTTCCACGGCTGGAACCAGTACAGCCCTGCCGCGACCACCACCGCGACGACCACGAGGCCGATCGCGAACACGGGCTTCCGCAGCACTGAAATGTTCATGAGGCCCATTGAAGCGGGCCGGAGGTCCCTGTGGACCACCTCACGTGGTGACGGAAGTCTTACGTCGCGCGGAGCCCCCGGCCCGGCCAGACACCCCCGGGGCGGGCGAGGTCACGCTCCGGGAAAGCCCGTCCTGCCGATTCCCGTGGCGCGGAAGGCAGTTGCCTCAGTCGTCGCCGCCCTCCAGGTCGCCCTCCGTCTCCAGGAGGACGTCGCGCAGCGCCGCGACGACCGCCGGATCGGGCTTCTCCCACATGCCGCGGGACTCCGCCTCCAGCAGGCGCTCCGCGATGCCGTGCAGGGCCCAGGGGTTCGCCTGCTGGAGGAATTCGCGGTTCTCCGGGTCCAGGACGTAGGCCTCGGTGAGCTTGTCGTACATCCAGTCGGCGACCACACCGGTCGTGGCGTCGTAGCCGAACAAGTAGTCCACGGTCGCGGCGAGTTCGAAGGCGCCCTTGTAACCGTGGCGGCGCATCGCCTCGATCCACTTGGGGTTGACGACGCGGGCGCGGAAGACCCGGGAGGTCTCCTCGACGAGCGTGCGGGTGCGGACCGTCTCGGGGCGGGTCGAGTCGCCGATGTAGGCCTCGGGGGCGGTGCCGCGCAGCGCACGGACGGTGGCGACCATGCCGCCGTGGTACTGGAAGTAGTCGTCGGAGTCGGCGATGTCGTGCTCGCGGGTGTCGGTGTTCTTCGCGGCGACCGCGATCCGCTTGTACGCCGTCTCCATCTCGTCACGGGCGGGGCGGCCTTCGAGGCCGCGGCCGTACGCGTACCCGCCCCACACCGTGTACACCTCGGCGAGGTCGGCGTCGGTGCGCCAGTCGCGGGAGTCGATCAGCTGCAGCAGACCGGCGCCGTACGTGCCCGGACGGGAACCGAAGATACGGGTGGTGGCGCGGCGTTCGTCGCCGTGCTCGGCCAGGTCCGCCTGGGCGTGCGCCCGTACGTAGTTGACGTCGGCGGGCTCGTCGAGCGAGGCGGCAAGCCTTACGGCGTCGTCCAGCAGGCCGATGACGTGCGGGAACGCATCCCGGAAGAAGCCGGAGATACGCAGGGTGACGTCGATGCGCGGGCGGCCCAGCTCCTCGGCCGGGACGGGCTCCAGGCCGGTGACGCGGCGGGACGCCTCGTCCCAGACGGGGCGGATGCCGAGCAGCGCGAGGGCCTCGGCGACATCGTCGCCGGCGGTGCGCATCGCGCTCGTACCCCACAGGGACAGGCCGACGGAGGTGGGCCACTCGCCGTTGTCGGTGCGGTAGCGCGTGAGCAGCGACTCGGCGAGAGCCTGGCCGGTCTCCCAGGCGAGGCGGGACGGCACGGCCTTGGGGTCGACCGAGTAGAAGTTACGGCCGGTCGGCAGGACGTTGACGAGGCCGCGCAGCGGCGAACCGGAAGGTCCTGCCGGGACGAAGCCGCCGTTCAGCGCGTGGACGGCGTGGTCGAGCTCGTCGGTGGTGGCGGCGAGGCGCGGGACGACCTGGCGGGCGGCGAAGTCGAGGATGTCGGCGACGGCCTGTCCGTATCCCTCCGCCACGGAGGCGACGGCGGCCGGGTTCCATTCGGCCGCCTCCATCGCCTCGACCAGCGCGCGGGCCGCGGCCTCCGCCTCGTCGGCGGTGGTGCGGGTGGCGGCGGACTCGTCGAGGCCGAGGGCTTCACGCAGGCCGGGCAGGGCGGTCGTACCGCCCCAGATCTGCCGGGCGCGGAGGATGGACAGGACGAGATTGACGCGCTCGGGTCCGGTCGGCGCACCGCCGAGCACATGCAGACCGTCGCGGATCTGGGCGTCCTTGACCTCGCAGAGCCAGCCGTCGACATGGAGCAGGAAGTCGTCGAAGCCGTCGTCGTCGGGCCGGTCGTCCAGCCCCAGGTCGTGGTCGAGCTTCGCGGCCTGGATCAGGGTCCAGATCTGGGCGCGGATGGCCGGGAGCTTCGCCGGGTCCATCGAGGAGATCTGCGCGTACTCGTCGAGCAGCTGCTCCAGGCGCGCGATGTCGCCGTACGAGTCGGCGCGGGCCATCGGCGGGACGAGATGGTCGATGAGGGTGGCGTGCACGCGGCGCTTGGCCTGGGTGCCCTCACCCGGGTCGTTGACCAGGAACGGGTAGATGAGCGGCAGGTCGCCGAGCGCCGCGTCGGGGGCGCAGGCGGCGGACAGGCCCGCGTTCTTGCCGGGCAGCCACTCCAGGTTGCCGTGCTTGCCGAGGTGGATCATCGCGTCGGCGCCGAAACCTCCGTCGTCCGCGGAGGCCGCGATCCAGCGGTAGGCGGCGAGGTAGTGGTGCGAGGGCGGCAGATCGGGGTCGTGGTAGATCGCGATCGGGTTCTCGCCGAAGCCGCGCGGCGGCTGGATGACGACGAGGAGATTGCCGCGGCGCAGGGCGGCCAGCACGATGTCGCCCTCGGGATTGCGGGAGCGGTCCAGGAACATCTCGCCGGGCGCCGGGCCCCAGTGCTCCTCGACGTGCTCGCGCAGTTCCTGCGGCAGGGTCGCGTACCAGCGCTTGTAGTCGGCGGCCGGGATACGGACCGGATTGCGGGCGAGCTGCTCCTCGGTGAGCCAGTCCTGGTCGTGGCCGCCCGCCTCGATGAGCGCGTAGATCAGCTCGTCGCCGTCGCCGGACGCGAGGCCGGGGATCTCCTCCGTACCGAAGTCGTAGCCCTCCGCCTGGAGCCGGCGCAGCAGCGAGACCGCGGAGGCGGGGGTGTCGAGGCCGACGGCGTTGCCGATGCGGGAGTGCTTCGTCGGGTACGCGGACAGGACGAGGGCGAGCCGCTTCTCGGCGTTCGGGATGTGGCGCAGACGGGCGTGGCGTACGGCGATCCCGGCGACGCGGGCGGCGCGCTCGGGGTCGGGGACATAGGCCGGGAGGCCGTCCTCGTCGATCTCCTTGAAGGAGAACGGGACGGTGATGAGTCGGCCGTCGAACTCCGGGACCGCGACCTGGCTGGCGGCGTCCAACGGGGACAGGCCCTCGTCGTTCTCCTCCCAGCTGCTGCGCGACCCGGTCAGGCACAGCGCCTGCAGGACGGGCACGTCGAGCGCGGCGAGCGCGCCCGCGTCCCAGGACTCGTCGTCGCCACCGGCCTGTGCCTCGGCGGGCCTGGTGCCGCCGGCGGCGAGGACGGTCGTGACGATGGCGTCGGCGCCGCGGAGCTGTTCGAGGAGCTCCGGCTCGGGGGCGCGCAGCGATGCCACGTAGAGCGGGAGCGCCCGGCCGCCCGCGTCCTCGACGGCGTCGCAGAGGGCACCGACGAAGGCGGTGTTCCCGCTCATGTGGTGGGCCCGGTAGTAGAGCACGGCGATGGTGGGGCCGGTGGGGCCGCTGGTGCTCTTCGCCTCGCGGTCCAGGGGGCCCCAGGTGGGCGCCGGGGCCGGGGGCTCGAAGCCATGACCGGTGAGCAGGACCGTGTCCGACAGGAAACGGGCGAGCTGCTCCAGATTGTCCGGACCGCCGTGGGCGAGGTAGGCGTGCGCCTCGGCGGCGATCCCGATCGGGACGGTGGAGGCCTCCATCAGCTGGGCGTCGGGGGCCTGTTCGCCGGTGAGGACGACCACGGGCCGGTCCTGGGCCAGCAGCTGGTCCAGACCCTCCTGCCAGGCGCGGATACCGCCGAGGAGCCGTACGACGACGAGGTCGGTGCCGTCGAGGAGCGCCGGCAGCTCGTCGAGCGGGAGCCGGGAGGGATTGGCGAAGCGGTACGCCACCGGGCCGTCGTTGCCGTCGGCCGCGCGGGCGCTGAGCAGGTCGGTGTCAGAGGTCGACAGCAGCAGGATCGTCGCGTGCGTCATCGCGTGCGCAGGCCTTCCTCGGGGTGTCCGCGCCCCGGGTGGTCGTAGGACGGCGGGAGTTCCTGACTTGCCGGGTCCCGAGGGCCCGGCTCACAGTGGCGGGACCGCGCCGGATTCTCACCGGGCTTCCTCCCTAGGGCCCTGGGACCCCGTGCCGTTCTGCATAGTAGAGGCTGGCCCTTGCCGGCAGGGCGGCCACCTGGAATGACGTGGGTATGCTCGCCGCCATGCCGCCCACACCGCCAACACCCCCGGACCGGGACGAACCCCGCATTCGGGACCGGGGAGACGCATGCCCGGGCGCGCTGCGGCTCCACGCGGCGGACGACGGGCAGCTGGCCCGACTCCGGTTGCCCGCAGGCATCTTGACGGCACGTCAGGTCAAAGCCCTGGCCGATGCGGCGGAGCGGCTCGGCGACGGGGCGCTGAGCATCACCTCCCGAGGGAACGCGGAGCTGCGCGGCCTCGGCGAGGGGTGCGGTGCGCGGCTCGCGGGAGTGCTCCGGGAGGCCGGACTGTTGCCCTCGGACACGCACGAGCGGGTACGCAACGTGCTGGCCTCACCGCTCGCCGGACTCGACGGACTCGGGTACGGCGACGTCCAGTTGTGGGCGCGCGAACTGGACGCACTGCTGTGCGCGAGCGACTGGGCTGCCGGGCTGTCCGGGCGATTCCTGTTCGCCCTGGACGACGGGCGCGGGGATGTGGCGGGCCTCGGTGCGGATGTGACCTTGCTCGCAGAGCCGGGCGGCTCGGCGCTCGTACGCGTCGGGGGCCAGGCGTTTCGCGTCCGCGCTGCCGATGCCCCGCGCGCGGCCCTCGCCGCCGCGGAAGCCTTCCTCGCGGCGGCTGTCGCGGCAGGCACGGGGGCGTGGCGGGTGCGGGAGCTGCCCGGTGGGCAGGACATTGCCGTGGGGGCGTATCTGGAACGGGCGGGCGTTGCTGCGGAACCGTTCCCGGCCCCGCCCCTTCCCGGCTGTGTCGATGTGCGGCTCCGCCGCGTGGGGAGCAAGCCCCCGGACCCTCGTACGGCCTTCGGCCGTGAGGCGGAACCCCTGCCCGGGCTCGTGGAGAGTCCCCGCGGCTGGGCCCTCTCCGTCGCCGCCCCGCTCGGACGGCTCACCGTCGCACAGCTCCGCGCGCTGCTCCCCGCGCCCGCGGACGAAGTACGGCTCACGCCGTGGCGCGGAGTCGTCGTGCCCGGATTCGCCGACCGCGCGGCGGCCGAGGCGCGGCTCGCGCAGCTCGGCGAGGCCGGGCTGATCACCGGCGCCGACTCCCCCTGGTACGGCGTCGGCGCCTGCACCGGCCGGCCCGGATGCGCCAAGTCGCTGGCCGACGTACGGACCGACGCGACCCCCGGCCGGGGCGGCCTGCCCGTGTACTGGTCCGGCTGCGAGCGCCGGTGCGGACATCCGCACGGGGAGTACGTGGACGTCCTGGCCACGGCGGACGGCACGTACCGGGTGACCGTGCAGGGCGCCGATGTACCAGTCGACGGGCCGACCGGCGTACCGACAGACCAGGGACTGGCCGACGCCGTTGCGGCGGCCCGGACCGCGACTGTTCCCACGACCGTCACGAAGACCGTCACGAAGACCGTCCCCACGACCGTCACGAGATGAGCGAGAGCACAGTGTTCGACTACGAGAAGGACGGCGCGGAGATCTACCGCCAGTCCTTTGCCACGATCCGCGCCGAGGCCGATCTCGCCGCGCTGCCCGCCGACGTCAGCCAGGTCGCGGTGCGGATGATCCACGCCTGCGGCATGACCGACCTCGTCCGCGATCTCGCCTACTCGCCCGGCGTGGTGGCCCGCGCACGCGCGGCCCTGCGCGCCGGCGCGCCCATCCTCTGCGACGCCCAGATGGTCGCCAGCGGTGTCACCCGCAAGCGGCTGCCCGCGGACAACGACGTGATATGCACCCTCTCCGACCCGTCCGTGCCCGCGCTCGCCGCCGAACTCGGTACGACGCGCAGCGCGGCCGCGCTGGAGCTGTGGCGCGACCGCCTCGACGGCGCGGTCGTCGCCGTCGGCAACGCGCCCACCGCGCTCTTCCGGCTCCTGGAGATGATCGAGGAGGGCGCGCCCCGCCCGGCCGCCGTCATCGGCGTGCCGGTCGGTTTCATCGGCGCGGCCGAGTCCAAGGACGCGCTCGCCGTGCACGGTTCGGGCCTGGAGCACCTGGTGGTGCGCGGGCGGCGCGGCGGCAGCGCCATGGCCGCGGCAGCGATCAACGCGATAGCGAGTGAGGCGGAGTGAGCGACGTGACCGGGAAGCTCTACGGCGTCGGGCTGGGGCCCGGCGATCCGTCGTTGATGACCCTGCGCGCGGTGGAGGTCATCGCCGAGGCGGACGTCGTGGCGTACCACAGCGCCCGGCACGGCCGTTCCATCGCGCGCTCGATCGTGGCGAAGCACCTGCGCTCCGACCACATCGAAGAGCGGCTGATGTACCCGATCACGGTCGAGACCACCGATCACCCCGGCGGCTACCGCGGCGCGCTCAACGACTTCTACGAGGAGGCCGCGGAGCGGCTCGCGGCGCATCTCGACGCGGGGCGGACCGTGGCCGTGCTCGCGGAGGGCGACCCGCTCTTCTACGGCTCTTACCAGCACATGCACAAGCGGCTGGCCCACCGGTACCCGACCGAGGTGATCCCCGGGGTCACGTCGGTCAGCGCGGCCGCGGCGCGGCTCGGACAGCCGCTCGTGGAGGCCGAGGAGGTGCTGACGATCATCCCCGGCACACTGCCCGAGGAGGAGCTGACGGCCCGTCTCGCCTCGACCGACTCCGCGGTGGTGATGAAGCTGGGGCGGACCTTCCCGGCGGTGCGCCGTGCGCTGGAGCGCGCGGGGCGGCTGGACGACGCGCGGTACGTGGAGCGGGCGACGATGCCGGGCGAGCGTACGGAGCCGCTGGCCGAGGTGGATCCGGAGTCCGTGCCGTACTTCTCGGTGGCGGTGCTGCCGAGCCGTATCGACGAGGTGCCCCCGGCCGCGCGTGCCGAGGGTGAGGTCGTCGTCGTGGGCACCGGCCCGGCTGGTCCGCTGTGGCTGACGCCCGAGACGCGAGGGGCGCTCGCCTCCGCCGACGACCTGGTCGGCTACACGACGTACCTGGACCGGGTGCCGGTCCGGCCCGGCCAGCGGCGGCACGGCTCCGACAACAAGGTGGAGTCGGAGCGCGCCGAGTTCGCGCTGGACCTCGCGCGGCGCGGGCGGCGGGTGGCGGTGGTCTCGGGCGGCGACCCGGGGGTCTTCGCGATGGCCACGGCGGTGCTGGAGGCCGCCTCCCAGGAACCGTACGAGGACGTTCCCGTACGCGTCCTGCCGGGCGTCACCGCGGCGAACGCCGCGGCGGCCCGCGCGGGCGCCCCGCTCGGGCACGACTACGCGACGATCTCCCTCTCCGACCGGCTCAAGCCGTGGGAGGTCATCGCGGAGCGCCTGCGGGCCGCGGCCGCCGCGGATCTCGTACTGGCCCTGTACAACCCGGGCTCACGCAGCCGCACCTGGCAGGTCGCCAAGGCCCGCGAACTGCTTCTGGCGCACCGCGCCGCCGACACCCCCGTCGTCGTCGCGCGTGACGTGGGCGGCCCGGAGGAGAGCGTACGGATCGTGCGCCTCGGCGAACTGGACCCGGCGGTGGTCGACATGAGGACGCTGTTGCTGGTCGGCTCCTCTCAGACCAGGACGGTCAGGAGGGGGTCGGGAGCCGGGGCCGGCGAGGAGATCGTCTGGACCCCGCGCACATACCCCGGTTAGGGAGTGTCCGGCGGATCGGGCGGGATCAGCGAGTCGCAGGGCGTCGCCAGCCCGGCAGGATCCGCCGGACAAGCCCTGGGCCTGTCCGGCGCTGGGACTGTGCACTGCGCACGGACCCGCTCCCCGTCGGCCTGCCCGGCCCTCCGTCGCGAGCGCGGGACGGGCACGGGACGGGCACGGGACGGGCACGGGCCGGTCAGTTCGCGGCCATGACTTCGCGGGCGGCCCGTTCGCCGGAGCGCACCGCCCCCTCCATCAGTCCGTGCATCAGCGTCGCCGACTCCGTACCGGCCCAGTGGATCCGGCCCACGGGCTCGCGCAGCGCGCTGCCGTAATTGGTCAGCGCGCCCGGCGGGAAATGGGCGACCATCCCACCCAGCGACCACGGTTGGCCGGACCAGTCGGTCTCCAGGTACGCGGTGGGACGGCGCGCCTCCGCGCCGAAGCGCTCGGCGAGCGCGCCCAGAAAGACCCTCTGCCGCTCCTTGGGGTCCAGGCGTCCCAGCCGGACGGCGCCGGGCCCGAACGCATAGCTGCTCAGCACTCCTGGCCGCCCCGAACGCGGGGTCTGGTCGATGGTGATCGGGAGGGGCGACTGGGGTGCGAGCGTCTGCCCCGACAGCTGCTGCCCCCTCCAGAACGGCTCGGGGTACTGCGTGAGCACCCGGATGATCGCCCCGGGCACCACCCGCTGCCGCAGGTGGCTGTGCGCGGCGGGCAGCGGCGGGTCGAAGGAGATCCGGCCCGCCAGCACGGGCGGAGTGGCCACGATCACCCGTCGTGCTCGTACCGCGAGCGCATCGGAGACGACCCGCACGTCGGTGGTGTTCTGCACGATCTGCCGGACGGGGCTGGACAGGTGCACCGCAGCGCCCAGGCGTTCGGCCATCCGCCGGGCGATTTCGGGTGCTCCGCCGTCCACGAGATGGGATTCCGTCTTCCGGGAGTCGGTGTAGTAGCCGAAGCCGCCTCCGCCACGCGCCAGAACGAGGGCGCCGAGCAGCGAGACTTCTGCCGGGTCGGCGCAGAACAGCAGATTCATCGTCGACCTGAGAAGAGTGTGGGCAGTGGCCGAGGGTACGTTGAGCGGATGGGAGAGCCACTGCCCGAGCGTTCGGGCGTCCCACTCCCGTGCGCGCCGGGCCTTCCAGGGGGCGTCTGCCGGGAGCCGCCGCGCCATCAGGTTCAGGCGCAGGAGCGCCAGTCCGAGTGCGGCGAGTGCTGCGGGGCCGGTGCTGGGGATGTTGCCCCGGTAACGGTGGTTGACGCCGTCGAGGCGCACGATGCGGTCGCCCTCGTCGTACTGCGGGTACACCTCGAGCCCCAGCTCCCGGCAGAGCTGGAACATCCGGTCCTGGCCCTGTCCCAGCCACGTCCCGCCCGCGGAGACCACGGTGCCGTCGGGCAGCTCCCGGTTCCAGACCCGGCCGCCCACCCGGTCCCTGGCCTCGAGCACCACGACCTCGCGCCCGGCCCGGGCGAGCTGTCCGGCGGCCGCCAGTCCCGCGAATCCGGCGCCCACGACACACACGTCCGCTGTCACCTGCTCCATGACCCACCTCCACGCAGCAGCCTCGCCCGCCGGGGCCGACAGCGCCCGGTGGGTGATCCGGCCGGGCGGAACGGGGGTCCGTCCGGGTGGCCCGAGCGGGGACGGCGAGGAGCCCCTTGTGGCCGCCCGCTACCAGGGCGAGCGCCTGGCGACGATCGCGGCGCGACTGCAGGCGGGGGGCCCGGGGGCCCAGGTGGTCAGGGCCCCTTGGGCGACGAACGCCCGACGACCGTGCCCGCGCGGTCGATGCACACCACGTCCACCGTGACCGGCGCGCCCCGGAGCACTCCGAGCGCCTGGTCACGGGCGGTCGCGGCCACGAGATCGCCCAGGGGCACGCCGCGCGCGGCACACAACTGCAGTGCGGCGAGTCCGGTGTTGGCGGCCGCGACCTCGGCCGCCAGTGCCTCGTCCGCGCCGCCCGCGCGCGCCAGCTCCGCCAGGAAGCCCTTGTCCACCTGGGACCGGGCGGAGTGCAGATCCAGATGACCGGCCGCCAGCTTCGACAGCTTCGCGAAGCCGCCGCAGACGGTGAGCCGCTCCACCGGGTGCCTGCGTACGTACTTGAGCACCGCGCCCGCGAAGTCGCCCATGTCGAGCAGGGCGTCCTCGGGGAGGTCGTACAGCGAGACGACGGTCTTCTCGGAGGTCGAGCCCGTGCACCCGGCGACGTGCGTACGGCCCGCGGCCCGCGCCACGTCCACCCCCCGCCGGATCGAGTCGATCCACGCCGAGCACGAGTACGGGACGACGATCCCGGTCGTACCGAGGACGGACAGCCCGCCCAGGATGCCGAGGCGGGGGTTCCACGTGGAACGTGCTATCTCCTCGCCGTTGTCGACGGAGACGGTGATCTCGACGTCGCCGGTGCCGCGGTGGCGGGCCGCGACCTCGGCGATGTGGTCGCGCATCATCTGGCGCGGCACGGGGTTGATCGCGGGCTCGCCGACGTCGAGCGGCAGGCCGGGCCGGGTGACCGTACCCACGCCCGGCCCCGCCCGGAACACGATCCCCGCCCCCGTCGGCAGAATCCTTACGGTCGCACGGACCAGCGCGCCGTGCGTGACGTCCGGGTCGTCGCCCGCGTCCTTGACGATGCCCGCCATGGCGTACCCGTCCGTCAGCTCCTCCGCGGCCAGCGCGAAGGCCGGGGTCTGCCCCTTCGGCAGCGTGATCGTCACCGGGTCCGGGAAATCACCGGTGAGCAGCGCGGTGTACGCGGCGGTCGTCGCCGCGGTCGCGCAGGCGCCGGTGGTCCATCCCGGCCGGAGACCGGTGTGCTTGAGTTGGGCGCTGCGCCCGCCCGTGACCGCGGGCCCGCTCACGGAAGGTCCCCCATGCACATCCTCATCCTCGGCGGCACGACCGAGGCCCGAGCCCTCGCCGAGGCGCTGCACGCCCGTGGGGAGCGGGTGACGACCTCGCTCGCGGGCCGGGTCGCGACGCCGAGGCTGCCCCGGGGCGAGGTGCGCATCGGCGGCTTCGGCGGGCCGGAGGGCCTCGCCGCCTGGCTGCGCGGGCAGCGGGTGGATGTGCTCATCGACGCCACCCATCCTTTCGCCGGGACGATCAGTTTCAACGCGGCGCTCGCCGCGGACCAGGCCCATGTTCCCCTGCTGGCGTTGCGGCGGCCCGGGTGGGCCCCGGTTGCGGGCGACGACTGGCACGTCGTCGACTCACTGCCGGCCGCGGCGGAGGCGCTGCCCGCGCTGGGCCGCCGTGTCTTCCTCACGACGGGCCGCATGGGGCTGGCGGCCTTCGCCGCCGTTGACGGGTCGTGGTTCCTGGTCCGCTCCGTGGACCCGCCCGAGCCCCCGCACCCCGCGCGGATGGAGGTCCTCCTCGACCGCGGCCCCTTCACCCTCGACGGCGAGCGGGACCTCCTGCGCCGCCACGACATCGACGTCCTGGTGACCAAGGACAGCGGCGGCGCGGCGACGTCCCCCAAACTCACCGCCGCCCGCGAGGCGGGCATCCCGGTCGTGGTCGTCCGCCGCCCGCCGGTCCCGGAGGGGGTGCCGGTGGCGACGACGCCGCAGGAGGCGCTGCTGTGGGTGGCGGCACGAGCCTGACACAGGACCGTGCCTCTCAGTGCCTCGCCACCGCGGCCGGCTCGGGGAAGGGGACGCCGGTCAGCTCCTCGGAGACGGTCCACAGGCGCCGGGCGGACGCCGGGTCACTGGCCGCCGCCGAGCGGCCGACCAGGGTCGGTGCGCCGCGCATCTCGCCCAGGCCGTCGGGGCCGACGTAGCTCGCACCGGGCAGGTCCTCGACGGCGGCATACAGGGTGGGCAGCGCACCGGCCCGGTTGTCCTGAGCCACGAAACGGTTGCCCACCCGCATGACGGCGCGGCGCAGGGCACTGGCGTCGTGTCCCTGAAGGCTGGTGGCGGCCCAGCCGGGATGTGCCGCCACGGCGCGTACGGGGGATCCCGATTCGGCGAGCCGCCGCTGGAGCTCCAGCGTGAAGAGCAGATTGGCCAGTTTCGACTGGCTGTACGCCGTCATGGGGGCGTACTCGCCGGTCAGGTTGAGGTTCTCGAAGTGGATGCGCGGGCTGCCCGGCATCCGGTGCGCGCCGGACGACACGGTCACCACGCGGTCGGTGATGTGCGGCAGCAGCAGATTGGTCAGGGCGAAGTGGCCGAGGTGATTGGTGCCGAACTGCATCTCGAAGCCGTCCTTGGTCGCGGCTTCCGGGACGTTCATGACGCCGGCGTTGTTGACGAGCAGGTCCAGATCGCCGTGCCAGCCGGCGGCGAACTCGCGTACGGAGGCGAGGTCGGCCAGGTCGAGCCGGCGCACCTCCACGCTCCCGCGCACGGTCGCGGCTGCGGCCTCGCCGCGCTGCGGGTCCCGTACGGCGAGCACCACGTGGGCCCCCGCGCCGGCAAGCGCCTCGACGGTAGCGATGCCGAGTCCGCTGTTGGCGCCGGTCACGACGGCGGTACGGCCGGTCTGGTCGGGGATGCGGGTGACGTTCCATTTGCTGGGTTCAGTAGCCATGCCTTCAATGTAGGCATCGCCAACAATGCTGTCAATGACAACAATAGTGACAGCGACAACAATGTTGGCGGTGGTTACATGCCGGATACACTGACGGCCATGCACACCCGCCCTTACCACCACGGAGACCTCCGCGCCGCGCTGCTGGCCCGCGCCGAGGAGACGCTGCGGGAGAAAGGGCCGACAGCCCTGTCCCTCCGCGAACTCGCCCGCGACCTGGGAGTCAGCCATGCCGCTCCGAGCCGTCACTTCAAGGACAAGCAGGCCCTTCTGGACGCGCTGGCGCTGACCGGCTTCGAGCGGCTCGCCGAGGTGCTCGCGGCGTCCCAGGAAGGGGCAGGCGAGTCGTTCGCCGAGCGGCTGGACGCCACGGCCCGCGCCTACGTGGGCTTCGCCACGGCCAACGCCGAGCTGCTCGACCTGATGTACTCGATCAAACACAGCTCCGAGGCATCGGAGGCACTGCGCACGGCCGGCCACCGCTGGGCCGAGCAGACCATCGAACTGATCGGCGAGGGCCAGCGCCGGGGCGAGGTCCGGCAGGGGCCGGTGGAACGCGTCGCCCTGCCGTTCTTCACGACGCTGCACGGCTACGCCAGCATGGCGGTGAGCGGCATGCTGCCGCCGGAGATGACCGAGCACGGGCTGGACGACGTGGTCGCGTACATCCTGCGAGGGTGCGCGCCGGACTGAGAGCCGCAGGCCATCCGCGTACACGTCGAGATGGTGCATGCGTGGGCGGCGCGGGTGGCGCGGGTGGCGCGGGTGTCAGCCGTCGAGGACCTCGACCGGACCCCTAGGGCCTGTCCGGGACCCAAGCCGGGCCGCGGACGGTCGGGGGCCCCGAACGCCCGCGGGACGCGAGGGAGTTCGAGGCTCAGGAGATGCGGGCGCAGCCCGACACGTCCAGGGGTCAGTCGGCGCAGACCTGACGGTCGCGCGCCGGGTCGTACAGATGACTGTCCCTGAACTGCGACGCCGCCAGCGTCCGGCCGACGATGATCACCGCCGTCTTCGTGATGCCCGCGGCCTTCGTCTGTGACGCGATGTCGTCCAGCGTGCCCCGCAGCACCACCTCGTCAGGGCGGCTGGCCATGGCGACGACCGCGGCCGGGCAGTCGGCGCCGTAGTGCGGAAGCAGCTCGGCGACGACGCGGTCGACGTAGCGCGCCGCCAGGTGGAGGACCAGGAGCGCGCCGCTGCGGCCGAGGGTCGCCAGGTCCTCGCCCTCCGGCATGGGGGTGGCCTGCTGGGCGATGCGGGTGAGGATGACCGTCTGGCCGACCGTCGGGACGGTCAGTTCCCGCTTCAGCGCGGCCGCCGCCGCCGCGAACGCGGGGACGCCCGGCACGACCTCGTACGGAATCCCCGCCGCGTCCAGCCGCCGCATCTGTTCCGCCACCGCGCTGAAGACCGACGGGTCGCCGGAGTGGAGCCGGGCGACGTCGTGGCCCTCCTCGTGGGCGCGGACGATCTCGGCGACGATCTGGTCCAGGTCGAGCCGGGCCGTGTCGACGAGGCGCGCGTCCGGCGGGCATTCGGCGAGCAGTTCGCGCGGGACGAGGGAGCCCGCGTACAGGCAGACCTGGCACGACGCGAGCGTCCGCGCACCCCGCACGGTGATCAGGTCGGCCGCGCCGGGGCCCGCGCCGATGAAGTGGACGGTCATGAGGGTTCTCCTGGAGGGGATTTGGTGACGGACCACTGGGTGACGGGCATCGCCTGGCGCCAGCCGGTGAAGCCGCCGACCGGGACGGCGTGCGCCACCGCGAGCCGCACGAGCTCGCCCCCGTGGCGCCGGTACCGGTCGGCCAGCAGTGCCTCGGACTCCAGGGTCACGGTGTTGGCGACGAACCGGCCCCCGGCCGGCAACGCGGCCCAGCAGGCGTCCAGCAGTCCGGGCTTGGTGAGCCCGCCGCCGATGAACACCGCGTCGGGGACGGGGAGTCCGGCGAGCCCCGACGGCGCGGCAGCGGTCACGACGCGCAGGCCCGGCACTCCGAGCGTCTGCGCGTTGCGGGCGATGCGTTCGGCCCGCACCGGGTCCCGCTCCACCGTGATCGCCCGGCACGACCGGTGCGCACGCATCCACTCGATCGCGATCGACCCGGAGCCGCCGCCGATGTCCCACAGCAGCTCCCCGGGCGCGGGCGCGAGCGCGGCCAGGGTCGCGGCACGTACGTGGCGCTTGGTGAGCTGGCCGTCGCTCTCGTACGCCTCGTCCGGAAGGCCGGGCACGGCGGAGAGCCGCAGCGCGCCGGGCGACCGTACGCACTCGACGGCGACGAGGTTGAGGGGGTCGCCGGGGGCGTGCGCCCACCCGTCCGCGGTGCCGGTGACGTGCCGCTCCCGTACGGACCCCAGCTGTTCCAGTACGTGCATCCGGCTCGGCCCGTAGCCCCGTTCCCGCAGCAGCTCCGCCACCTCGCCCGGCGTGCCCGCCCCCGCGCTCAGCACCAGCACTCGCCGCCCGTCGTGCAGCGCTGCCGCGAGCGAGCCGAGGGGCCGGCCGACCAGGGTCACGGTCTCGGTGTCCTCCAGCGGCCAGCCGAGGCGGGCGCAGGCGTACGACACGGACGACGGGTGGGGCAGTACGCGCAGGGCGTCCGCGCCGAGCTCCTCCGCGAGCGCGCGGCCGATCCCGTAGAACATGGGGTCGCCGCTGGCAAGGACGGCCACGCGACGCCCGGCGTGCGCGGCGAGCAGCCCCTGCACGGCGGGCCGCAGCGGCGAGGGCCAGGCCACGCGCTCGCCCGGGCACTCGGCCGACGGCAGCAGGTCCAGCTGGCGCGCCCCGCCGATGATCACGTCGGCGGCGCGCAGGGCGGCGCGGGAGGCGTCGGGGAGCCCGGCCCAGCCGTCGGCACCGATCCCGACGACCCCGACATCCCAGGCATCCCAGGCATCCCCGGTACTCCCGACGACGGAGACGGCGGGGTCGGTCGGGCGGGGATCGGAACTCACGGACCGGAACTCTACTGGGACCCCTCGGACCCGGGCCGGGGCGGGCCGATCACTTCTGGGCGTGCTCGCCCACGTAGAACAGCAGCCAGATGAAGCCCGCGAAGAGATGCGTCGCGAACACGTACACGAAGACGCGCAGGGCGACGCCGCGCTCCTTCCAGCGCTCGCTCTCGCTCATCCAGGGCTCCTCGGGCGGGTCACGGGGTCACCGGGTCCTCACGGGGTCACGGCGTCACGGCGTCACGGCGTCACGGCGTCACGGCGTCACCGGGCATGGGTACGTCGCTCCAGAGTACGGGCGGAATAGAACCGCGATGGCCTTCGTTCGATGTGATAGTTTAACGTTCAACCACATGAGAGCTGGAGGCGAGCGCGATGCAGTTCGGGATCTTCACCGTCGGTGACGTGACCACCGATCCGACCAACGGCCGCACCCCGACCGAGCACGAGCGGATCAAGGCGACGGTCGCGATCGCGCTGAAGGCCGAGGAGGTCGGACTGGACGTCTTCGCGACCGGCGAGCACCACAACCCGCCGTTCGTGCCGTCGTCCCCCACGACCCTGCTGGGGCACATCGCGGCGCGGACCGAGAACCTGATCCTGTCCACGTCCACGACGCTGATCACCACCAACGACCCGGTGAAGATCGCCGAGGACTACGCGTACCTCCAGCACCTCGCCGACGGCCGCGTCGACCTGATGATGGGCCGCGGCAACACCGGACCGGTCTACCCCTGGTTCGGCCAGGACATCCGCCAGGGCATCCCGCTCGCCATCGAGAACTACGCCCTCCTCCACAAGCTGTGGAGGGAAGACGTCGTCGACTGGGAAGGCAAGTTCCGCACACCGCTCCAGGCCTTCACCGCCACGCCCCGGCCGCTGGACGGCGTCCCGCCGTTCGTCTGGCACGGCTCCATCCGCTCCCCGGAGATCGCCGAACAGGCCGCCTACTACGGCGACGGCTTCTTCCACAACAACATCTTCTGGCCGATGGAGCACACCAGGCGAATGGTCGAGCTCTACCGCAAGCGGTACGCGCACTACGGGCACGGCACCCCCGAACAGGCCATCGTCGGCCTCGGCGGACAGGTGTTCATGCGGAAGAATTCCCAGGACGCGGTACGCGAGTTCCGCCCCTACTTCGACAACGCACCCGTCTACGGACACGGCCCGTCGCTGGAGGACTTCACCGAGCAGACGCCGCTGACCGTCGGCTCGCCGCAGGAGGTCATCGAGCGGACCCTGACCTTCCGTGAGGCAGTCGGCGACTACCAGCGCCAGCTGTTCCTGATGGACCACGCGGGCCTTCCGCTGAAGACGGTCCTGGAGCAGCTCGACATCCTCGGCGAGGAGGTCGTCCCGGTGCTGCGCAAGGAGTTCGCGAACCTGCGGCCCGCCGGGGTCCCGGACGCGCCCGTCCACCCGGCCGTCGCCGCCCGCCGCACCACCGACAAGGAGGCCTGACCATGGAGCAGTTGAAGCTCGTCGCCGTATCGGCAGGGCTGAGCAGCCCCTCGTCGACCCGGCTGCTGGCCGACCGGCTGGCGGAGGCGGTACGCGACGAACTCGCCGAACAGGACCGCAAGGTGGAGGTCGAGGTCGTCGAACTGCGCGACCTGGCCGTCGCCATCGCCAACAACCTGGTGACCGGCTTCCCGCCGCCCGCGCTCGGCGCCGCGATCGACGCGATGTCGGACGCGGACGGGGTGATCGCCGTGACGCCGGTCTTCACGGCCTCGTACAGCGGTCTGTTCAAGTCCTTCTTCGACCTGATCGACCCGCAGGCCCTGACCGGAAAGCCGGTGCTGATCGCGGCGACCGGCGGCACCGCCCGCCATTCGCTCGTCCTCGACCACGCTCTGCGGCCGCTCTTCGCCTACCTGCGGGCGCTGGTCGTCCCGACCGCCGTGTACGCGGCGTCGGAGGACTGGGGCTCGGGCGGCGACGAGTACACCGAGGGCCTGCCCGCACGCATCCGGCGCGCGGGCGGCGAGCTGGCCGGGCTGATGGCGGCCCGGCCGGCACGCGAGGCGAACGGCGCCGACGAGGTGACGGACTTCGAGCGCCAGCTCGCGGACCTCCGCTTCGACTGATGGCGACTGCTGGCGACGAGGCCCGTGGGCACTGTCCGCTCCGACCCGTCCGACCCGGCCGGCCGTCAGGGCCCGGCCC
>NZ_JBSGZO010000124.1:0-19839 GCF_053611045.1 Streptomyces sp. NPDC054841
GGGGCGCCGTGGGCGTCAGCCCAGGGCCGCCAGAAGCCATCGCTCGGCCAGGCTCCCGAACGCGTGCGTCCGGCTCATGGAACACAACCCGGATCGGCTGCACGACTTGTTGTCCGAGGCGCGCTGGAAGTCGCTGTCGTACGGAAAGTCGCTGTCGTGCCGACATTGCGCTGTGCCAAGATCCGGCGCATGTCAGTTCGATATCCACGCCCTTTGTGCCCCTGTGACCGTGTCGGCATCACCTCTCCGTCGAGCGGAGTCGCCAAAGAGCTGCTCGAGCGCCTCCATGTCGCGATCCGTGATGTGGAAACGCGTGGGTACGAGGTGGTCGTCGGGCGGTGCATGGACGGCGCGGGACATGTCAGCGCTTCGGCGCCCGACCGCGCGGACGAGCTGATGTCGATGCTGACGGATCCCGGCATCAGGGCCGTGGTGCCCCCGTGGGGCGGGGAGACGGCGATCGACCTGCTGCCCTTGCTCGACTGGGACCGGCTGCGTGATGCCGAGCCGACCTGGCTCGTCGGGTTCTCCGACATGTCCACCATCATCACGCCGCTCACGCTCCTGACGGGGTCGGCGACCGTGCACGGCAACAACCTCATGGACACTCCCTACCGGGTGCCCGAGGGGCTGCTGTCGTGGCTCGACATCGTTGCTGCGCCGCAGGGACACCGGTTCACGCAGACTCCGCCCAACCGCTACCGCTCCGCAGGCTGGGACGACTTCGGTGCCCTGCCCGAGATACGTGAGTACACGCTCGACGCACCGGGCACATGGACCAGGCTGGACGGCAGTGGCGACGTGGAGGTCGAAGGGCGGCTGATCGGGGGCTGTATCGAGACGCTGTGCAATCTCACGGGGTCGCCCTACCTCGACGTCTCGGCCTTCGCGCGGGCTGTGTCCGCAGACGGGCTGCTCGTCTATGTCGAGGCCGCCGGCGACGACGCCTTCACCATCTGCAGGAACCTGCACGGTATGAGACTGGCCGGCTTCTTCGACTAGGCGAACGCGGTCCTCGTCGGCCGGACCTCGGCACCCGGCGCCGGCTCGTTCACCCAGCACCAAGCCGTACTCGACGCACTCGGCCCATTGAACGTGCCGATCATCGCCGACGTGGAGTGCGGGCACGTCCCGCCGTACATGCCGATCGTGAATGGGGCGCACGGCCGCGTCGTACACACGTCAACCCGTAGCGAACTCACCCAGACCCTGGGCTGAGTGCGGATCCATACCCAGGCGTCCCATCGGCCGGCCGAGCGCGGAACCGGCCCGGCAGAGGCCGAACCCGATACTCGACGGCCACCGGGACCGGCCGGACGGTCCGGCCCGCGTCGCGGCTGAAAGGCGCTCCTGAACGGGCACACTCCAGGCAGCCGGTGCGGCCGGCGCCCCCGGACGCACCGGCTCCCCACGACACAGCACCGTACGAGCAGGAAGGCTGAAGGCCGACGTCATGACCGACGAACTCACCGTGAGCGTCCTGGGCACCGGAATCATGGGGGCCGCGATGGCCCGCAACCTCGCGCGGGCCGGACACACCGTCCGCGTATGGAACCGCACCCGGGCCAAGGCCGAGCCGCTGGCCGCGGACGGCGCGCACATCGCCGACACCCCCGCCGAAGCCGTGCGGGATGCCGATGTCGTCCTCACCATGGTCCACGACGGCCCCGCCGCCCTGGAGACCATGCGGCAGGCCGCCCCCGCCCTGCGCCCCGGCACCGCCTGGGTGCAGTCCACGACCGCCGGGCTCCAGGCCGTCCGCGAACTGGCCGACTTCGCCCGAGAGCACCAACTGGTCTTCTTCGACGCACCCGTCCTCGGTACCCGCGAGCCCGCGGAGGCCGGGCAACTGGTCGTCCTGGCCGCAGGCCCGAGCCGGGGCCGGGAGGCCGTGGCGCCGGTCCTCGACGCCGTCGGCGCCCGCACGGTGTGGACCGGCGACGACGGTGCGACGGGCAGCGCCACCCGCCTCAAGCTCGTGGCCAACAGCTGGGTCATCGCGGCCACCACCGCGGCCGGTGAGGTCCTGGCCCTGTCCAAGGCCCTCGGCGTGGACCCGAAGAGCTTCTTCGACCTCATCGCCGGCGGCCCGCTCGACATGGGCTACCTGCGCACCAAGGCCGCCCTCGTCCTGGAGGACCGCCTGTCACCGGCCGGCTTCGCGGTCGCCACCGCCGCCAAGGACGCTCGTCTGATCGTCGAGGCCGGCCAGCAGCACGGCATCCGCCTCGACGTGGCCGCCGCCGGCGCCGAACGCCTCACCCGCGCCGCCGCCCAAGGCCACGGCGACGAAGACATGGCCGCCGCCTACTACGCCAGCTTCGACGAACCCCACAATCCCTGACCGCGACCCCGCACACTTCCACCAGCTGTACTCGCATCGGTCCGCCGCGCAGCTCGGCCGGGCCGTCGGGCCCGATGAAGGCACCGCCCTCCATATGCGGGGCGGTCGCCGCGTACGACTGCTGCCACGCGCCGCGGGCCGGGGTCTGGGCGAACAGCGGGTTGCCAATGCGGCCGAGCACCACCCGCCGCAGGCCGATCGGCGCACCTGTCTGCAGGTTGGTGGCGGTATCGCCGGGATGGGCGAGCAGGCTGCGCACCGCGCTGCAACGGTGGAGCGGCAGCGACGGCGCCGAGGACCACGCCGAACTGATCGAACGGGCCTTCGCCGTCATCGCCCCGGCATTGGACACCGTCGAGCGGTAACAGCCCGCAGACCGCCGGCGGCGACCGGCTGTCCAGCGGCCGCCGCGAACGGGCGCTTCTGCACGATGCGCCCGTCGGCGAAGGAACCACACGGCCGATGTCGGCGTCCGACCAGGGCTGACTCGTCAGCCGGGCGTCGCCACGTGCGTGGACTACACCGCACACCCCGATCACTCCTTGGCGTGATCACCGGCAGGCGGTCAACGGCGTGCTGTGGCGGCTACGCGGGGCGATCCGAGACCCTCTCAGCCGCACTACGAAAACGATGGCGGCGATGGCGGCGACTACGCCGAGGACGTCCGTGACCATGCCGACGCGCAAGGCGCCCCTGACCGGTTCCACCTGCTCGGCCCGCCCGTACAGGGCCTGGGCCCAGCGGTTGGCAACGGTCCACGACACGAAGGTGAGCCACCACCCGATGACCCACAGCCGGGAGTGACCGCGAGCGGGGTCCTCGGGCCTGCTCGATGCCCACAGGTCGAGAGCGATCAGGAACGGGACCCCGAGGTTCACAACAGGGACGAACCAGCCGGCCAGAGCCCAATGACGACTCTGCCACCACCGTCGACGGGGAAGAAGAGAGCCGGCCCGCTCCCACGCCTGCACGAACCACAGCACGAAGAGAAGACCCGCTCCCGCAAAGGCGGCCACTTGGGCACCCGCGAAGTTGCCCACCCACATCTCGGCGCGCAGGACGGGCTCGCCGTGCGACATGTGCCCCAGCACGGTGTGCAGGCGAAGCTGGGCCACCAGGTGGGCCACGGCGAGGGCGATGTTCACTCCGAGCGCGGCACACACGACAGCGCTTGAACCCTTGCCCACCAGTACTCCCACGTCGACGGCGGCCGAACCCGGTCGGCTATGGGAGGAGCAATGTATGGGGCCCGGAGCGAGCCCGTCCAGATATGAGCTCCTGCGGCGACGTGCCGCAGTCTCCTGTTCGCGCGGGGCCGGCGCGAGCTGCGCGGGCGCGGGGGCTTCGGCGTACGGCGTGGGCGTGGGCCGGGCAGCGGCGCGGGTCCCGGGTGGTGGAGGCTCCCCGGGACCCGGATCCACGACGCTGCGGGACCTCAGCCGACGGGCTGGGTCTCCTCCGCTCCGGGGTGCGCGAACTGGGTGCGGTACAGCTCCTCGTACCGGCCGCGCGCGGCGAGCAGTTCGGTGTGGGTGCCGCGTTCGACGACCCGGCCGTCCTCGACCACGAGAATCAGGTCGGCGGCGCGCACGGTGGACAGCCGGTGGGCGATCACGACGGCGGTACGGCCCTCCAGTGCCTCGCCCAGGGCTTCCTGGACGGCCGCCTCGGAGGTGGAGTCGAGATGGGCCGTCGCCTCGTCGAGGATGACGACCCGCTGCCGTGCCAGCAACAGCCGGGCGATCGTCAGCCGCTGGCGCTCGCCGCCGGAGAGCCGGTAGCCGCGCTCGCCGACGACCGTGTCCAGCCCGTCGGGCAGAGAGGCCACCAGGCCGTCGAGCCGGGAGCGGCGCAGCGCGTCCCAGAGGTCGTCCTCGGTGGCTCCGGGCCGGGCGAGCAGCAGGTTGGCGCGGACGGAGTCGTGGAAGAGGTGGCCGTCCTGGGTGACCATGCCGAGCGTCTCGCGGATCGATGCGGCGGTGAGGTCGCGTACGTCGACGCCGTTCAGGCGTACCGCGCCGGCTTCGGCGTCGTACAACCGCGGCAGGAGCTGGGCGATCGTCGACTTCCCGGCGCCGGAGGAGCCGACGAGCGCGACCATCTGGCCGGGTTCGGCGCGGAACGAGACGCCGTGCAGGACTTCGGTGCCGCCTCGGGTGTCGAGGGTGGCGACCTCTTCGAGGGAGGCGAGGGAGACCTTGTCGGCGGAGGGGTAGCCGAAGCGGACTGCGTCGAACTCGACGGACACCGGGCCGTCCGGCACCCGGCGGGCGTCCGGCTTCTCGGCGATCAGCGGTACCAGGTCCAGGATCTCGAAGACCCGCTCGAAGCTGACGAGTGCGCTCATCACCTCGACACGGGCGCCGGCGAGGGCGGTCAGCGGCGCGTAGAGACGGGTGAGGAGCAGGGCGAGCGCAACGACGGCTCCCGGGTCCAACTGGCCGCGCAGGGCGTAGTAGCCGCCGAGTCCGTAGACCAGGGCGAGAGCCAGTGCGGAGACGAGGGTGAGGGCGGTGATGAACGCGGACTGGGCCATGGCCGTACGGACACCGATGTCACGCACCCGGCGGGCACGGGCGGCGAATTCGGCCGACTCGTCGTCGGGCCGCCCGAAGAGCTTGACGAGGGTGGCGCCGGGGGCGGAGAACCGCTCGGTCATCTGGGTGCCCATGGCCGCGTTGTGATTGGCGGCCTCGCGCTGCAGCCGGGCCATCCGGGAACCCATGCGGCGCGCCGGGACGACGAACACCGGCAGCAGGACGAGTGCGAGCAGAGTGATCTGCCAGGAGATGGTGAGCATGACTGCGAGTGTCAGCAGCAGGGTGACGATGTTGGAGACGACACCGGAGAGGGTGTTGCTGAAGGCCCGCTGGGCGCCGATGACGTCGTTGTTCAGCCGGCTGACGAGTGCCCCGGTGCGGGTGCGGGTGAAGAAGGCGACCGGCATCCTCTGGACGTGATCGAAGACGGCTGTGCGCAGATCGAGGATCAGCCCTTCGCCGAGGGTCGCCGACAGCCAGCGGGTGAGCAGGCCCAGGCCGGCCTCGGCGACGGCGATCACCGCGATGAGGAGCGCGAGCCGGACGACGGTTCCGGACGCATCGCCGTGGACGATCGCATCCACGACCCGGCCCGCCAGGACCGGGGTGGCCACCGCGAGCAGTGCCGTGACCACGCTGAGCAGCAGGAACTGACCTATCTTCCGGCGGTGCGGCCGGGCGAAGGCGGCGATGCGGCGCAGGGTCACCCGCGAGAAGGGCCGCCGGTCCTGCTGGGCGTTCATTGCACTGTGCAGCGAAGTCCACGCGGTGACTTCCATGTCCATGGGGTGCCTCCGGAATCTGGTGAGCCGGCGCTGGGATCCCGTCGGCCGGCATGGCCCGGGGCGCACTGACCACGCTAAAACCTCAACGAAACTTGAGGTCAAGTGTTTTGCCCCGGCCAGTTCACTCCGACCCACTGCCGAGCCTTCGGGCACCCGCTTCACGGCCCGAGCCACCGCCGGCACCGTCAGCAGCACTCCCGCCCTGTCGCCATCAACGCTGAGGATGTTCGGAGTCGGGCGTGAACGGCTGCGTGCGCGCGATGAGCAGGGCGACGTCATCGGGATCGTCGGGCCGCCGGAGTTCCTGGAGGAGCCGGTCGCAGGTTTCCTCCAGAGAGCGGTCGGGCCTGTCGAGCAGACGGCGGAGGGTTTCCAGGCGTTCGTCGATGGGGTGGTGGCGGGTTTCGACGAGTCCGTCGGTGTACAGGACCAGCCGGTCGCCGGGGCCGAGGTCGATGGTGACGGTCTCGAAGGCGACGCCGCCCACTCCCAACGGGGTGCCGGTGGGCAGGTCGAGCAGCTCGGGAGGTTCGCCGCTGCGCACGAGGGCGGGCGGCAGGTGGCCCGCGTTGGCGATGTGGCACTCGGCGCGGTGTGGGTCGTAGACGGCATACACGCAGGTGGCGATGTAGTGCTCCAGCCCCGAGGTGATCTTGTCGAGGTGCTGGAGAACCTGGGAGGGGTCGAGGTCGAGGTCGGCGAAGGCGCTGGTGGCGGTGCGCAGGCGGCCCATGGTGGCGGCGGCGTCGATGCCGCTGCCCATGACGTCGCCCACGACGAGTGCGGTCCTGTCGCCGTCGAGCGGGAGGACGTCGTACCAGTCGCCGCCGACCTCGTAGGTGGCCTGTGCCGGCCGGTACCGGTAGGCGATCTGCAGGCCGGGAAGATCGGGCGGGCGGTCCGGAAGCAGGCTGCGCTGCAGGATCTCGGCGGCGTTGCGCATGCTCTGGTGCGTGCGGGCGTTGTCGATGCACACGGCGGCCCGGGAGGCCAGCTCACCGGCGAGGGCGAGGTCGTCCTCGCCGAAGGGCAGCGGGTTGCGGGCCCGCATGAGCCCCAGACAGCCGAGGATGTGGCCGCGTGCGGTGAGCGGGGTCAGCATGTACGAATGCACCCCGGCGCGGGCCAGCAGGGTGGCGGCGTGGTCGTCGCGGGCGATGTGTGCCAGGTCGGTCTCATCCGCGCGGGAGATGAGGATCGGGCGGCCGGTGCGTACGCATTGGGTGGCCAGCCGGTCGGCGCCGTAGGCCGCGATGTGGCCGGGCGGGTCGCACGCCTGGACGGCTTCGGTGGGGTAGGCGGCCTTCACCGCGAGGGCGCGGAAGAGAGCGGGGCCGTCCGTGAGGGCTCGGCGGTGCTCGTCCAGGACGGAGTCGAGTACGTCGACCGTGACCACGTCGGCGAGCTCGGGAACGGTGACCTGGGCCAGCTCCCGGGCCGTCTGCCCCACCTCCAGGGTGGTGCCGATACGGGCGGAGCCGTCGGCGATCAGGGCCAGGCGGCGCCGGGCCTCCGCCGCCTCCGTGGCTGCCCGGTACCGGTCGGTGACATCCACCACCAGATCGGCCACCCCGAGAACACGCCCCTGGGGGTCCTCCAGCCGGTACAAGGAGATCGACCAGGCATGCTCGTGCTGCGGATCGGCGGGGCTGCGGCCGACGATGGTGGACTGGTCGACCATGGGGACCCCGGTCCTGAGGACCTCCCGCATGGCGCTCTCGGGCACCTCGAACTTCGCGGAGGTCATCACTTCGCGATAGTGCCGGCCGAGGTGGTCCCTGGCCGGAATGCCGTGTATCCGCTCCAGGGCGGGGTTGACGGCCACGTACCGCAGATCGCTGTCGAGGATCGCCAGCCCGATGGGGGACTGGGAGATCAGCCGGCTGGACAGTGCGACATCCCACTCCACCTCGCGAAGGGTCGGTGAGTCGGTGGCGAGCCCGAGGGCGTAGAAGTCGCCGCGGTCGTCCAGCAGCCGCATGTTGCGCAGTTCCACGAATCGCGTGGTGCCGTCCTTGTGCCGGACGGGGAACGCCCCGGCCCAGCTCTGCCCGGTCTCCATGACCTCGGCGAACTTCTTGATCACCAGGTCCCAGTGCTCTTCGTGGACGAGCAGCGGCGCCGCGTACTGCCCGAGTGCCTCCTTGGCGGCGTAGCCGTACAGGTCCTCGGCCTGCGGGCTCCACAGGACGATCCGCCCGTCGGCGTCCAGCAGCACCGCAGCGACGCCGAGAAGGTCCATGAGCCCGCTCGGCTGCGACGACCTTCCCCGCGGCTGACCGGCATCGGCCGGACGTCCATCGGCTGCGCTCACCCGGGCGCTCCTTCCACCTGGCGGACCACGTGGGCCGTCCCCCGATGCGGTCCGTGGCCCGTCCGCCTACCTGTCGGCTGCCCCCTTTTTCTCCGGTGAGTACTTCTTTTCTCCGGTGAGTACTTCGGCCTCCATGTTCCCCCTGGATCGGCCTGCCGCACACCCCGTGGGTACAGGGCTCGCCGGACCCGGCTGCCGGGCCGCGCGCGGCCCGTTGGACTGAACGAGTGAACAGCGACCGAATACAGGCAGGCCCGGTCACCGGCACCCGGCCGACCGGCGAGTCCGACCCTCGGCTTCCACCGGCCTACGCGGGGAGTTCCTGCACCCGGGTGTCAGGGCTCCGCACGGCGAGGGCCGCGATGTCGTCCTCGAGCCTTCCGCCGCTGTAGTGGATCAGGTCCCGATGAAGCCGGTCGAGCAGCTCGCGGGGCGGCGCCAGGCCTTCCCGCCGCATCCAGTCCGGCAGCGGGAAGAACTCGCCCGCGCGATCCCGTGTCTCCGTCACCCCGTCGGTGTAGAGCAGCAGCTGATCGCCCGGGGCGAAGGCGACGGTGTCGACGGAGTAGTGGTCTCCGATGAGCGTCGCGAGGTGGAGGGGCGGCGAGGGAGTGGTGGGCTCCAGGACGCGGACCTCCCCGCCGTGCACGAGCAGCGGCGGGGGGTGCCCGCAGTTGAGAAGTCTGACGTGGCCGCTGCCGTGCGGGATCTCGACGATGAGAGCGGTGGCGAAGCGCTCCGGCAGGTCCTGGGAGGGGAACGCAGCGCTGTGGCGGATGATGCTGGTCTCCAGGCGATGGCTGATGCCCCTCAGGTCCGGCTCGTCGTACGCGGCCTCCCGGAAGCTGCTGATCACCGCGGAGGCCGCCCCCACCGCGGTCAGGCCCTTGCCCCGTACGTCGCCGATGAGCAGCCGGACCCCGTACGGTGTGTCGGCCGCCTCGTAGAAGTCGCCGCCGATCCGGGCCTGCTCCTGGGCCGCCAGATACAGCGAC
This sequence comes from Streptomyces sp. NPDC054841, assembly GCF_053611045.1. Classification (NCBI taxonomy): domain Bacteria; kingdom Bacillati; phylum Actinomycetota; class Actinomycetes; order Kitasatosporales; family Streptomycetaceae; genus Streptomyces; species Streptomyces sp. NPDC054841. The sequence goes on from NZ_JBSGZO010000124.1 coordinate 8,979, forward strand.
TCGATCTCGACACCCTCGATGCGCCGCGGCAGGGGACGCAGCAGCACCTTCTGGGCCGCGTCCGCGACGAGCCGCACGTGGAAGAGCATCTCCTCCCGCTGGAGTCGGACATGGCTCGCGTATGCGGCTGCCAAGGTGACCGCAACGATCGCAGCCGCTGTGTACGGCGTCCCCAGGTCGGAGTAGACGAGGCTGAGGCCGATCATGACCAGCAGGCAGAACGTCCCCAGCAGGATCGTGGGGAGCACCGGCCACATCGCGGCAGCGAGGGCGGGCGCGGCGGGCAGGAGGCGGCTGAAGGCGATCTCCCTCGGTGTGGAGAACGCCAGGCCGGCGATGAGGACGGTGAGGATCACCGGTGACAGCAGAGCAGCTTCCCACCGGCCGCCGTAGGGGGGACGACGGCGCCGCAGCCGTCCAGGCGTGATCACAAAGTGCATCATATCGGGCACAAGTGGGCATTCAGCTCCCCCGGAGTCTTGGCCGTGCGCCCCCGGTTGCTCCGCGATCGCGCAACAATGCACTCCGCCCACTGCGCCGGCCCTCACCACCACCGAGGACGAAGACCTCGACTTGGCCGCCTCGGTGTGTCGTGGGAGGTGCCGCCGGACGGATGAACCCGGCGCTTCTGACGAGCTTGAGAATTGACACTACTCGCGCAATGAGAATTCTTAGGCGCACCAAGAATTCTGACATCGGGCGAGGAATTATGCTTTCCATTTCGAAGTGGGGTGTGGTGGCGGCAACCGCGTTGTCGCTCGCGACTCTCGCGGGTTCCGCTTCTGCGTCCTACGCCCCCATGGTTCGGGGCGGGGATGTCAAGCCCACGGAGGTCATCAGCCTGACGTCGACGGGCACGGGAACCACGGTGGTCGACAACGGGACGCCCGGACCAGGGGTCGGCGATCAGATCATCCTCACCGCGAACCTCTTCCGCAGGGGTGTCGGCTATGGCACCGAGGGAGCGGTGTGCACCCGAGTGGCGGCGCGAACCAGTCTCTGCACAGGCACGTTCAGCCTTCCCCGGGGGCAGGTGACGTGGCAGCACGTGCAGACCACCCCCGTCGGCACCCCGCCCAGCGACTTCGACATCGCCGTCACCGGCGGCACCGGCGCGTATGCCACCGCCCGTGGCTACGGCCACGTCGCCCGCGTCTCCGACGGGGGCGGAGGCTTCACCCTCTACCTCTTGCGCTGAATCCTCTCCTCACAGCAGGCCAAGGGCTGAAGACGTCCGGTCCCCCGGGTCGTACTACAGGGACCCTGCCTTCAGGTGCCTTCTCAGTGCGCGATGCCGTCGATCAGGTCGCGCGCTCCCTGGCGGAGGAGCGCGACGGCGACGGAGGTGCCCAAGGTGGCCGGATCGAGGCGCCCGGCCCACTCGTGAGCGTTGAGGACCGACTTGCCGTCCGGGGTGAACACGCACGCGCGCAGCGAGAGATCACCGCCGCGTTCAGCCTTGGCGTAGCCGGCGATGGGGCTGTTGCAGTGGCCTTGGAGGACGTGGAGGAACATACGTTCGGCGGTGTCCGCACGCCCATCTCACCGGTGTGACACACAGCTTGGCGATGCTCGGGCCGGTGTGCGAGGAAGTCGTCGACGCGGCCCTGGCGGCCTGTGAGCCAGGCAGGCGGCGCTTTGCGGGCGGGCCACTCCCCTACGTCGAGTACGACGCCGGCGGCACGCCCTGGTGGGGGCACATGGAGCCGGTCGCGGAGAACCTCGCCTCGCGGCTCTCCTTTTCGATACCACCGGGGAGCTCGATTGTCGAACGGGCAATCGGGTGAAGAAATTTACCGTCTCGCGAGATTCCCGCGCCGGGCCACGGCATCCCAAGGAAATGGGGACGGAACAGGGCGCCCTCCGCCAGGACCGGGGATTGTGGAACCGTGCACCCATGGCTCCTCGGAGCCGCGCCGCGCTGACACGACGGGCTCGAGTGGCAACCCGTCGGTGGCCGGTGGAGACTGACAGCCCTGGCCCTGTGACCAGGGAAGAGCTCACAACCTCGTGGCTTCCGGATTGCTGGCTCCCACTGTCGTCGGAGCGCGGAGGCACCGGGTGCCCGGCCAAAGTGGCCGATGGTGTCTCGACATTTCCGCAAGGAGTTCACATGGTGGAGAAATCTGTCGAGGTGTTGACGCCCGGGCCGGATGAATCCGCGCTCGCCAAGCGCGGTGACGCCGGCCCGGTGACGGACGCCGAGAGCAATCTCGCGGCGGTACTGGCCGGCGTCCTGTGCGTCGAGCAGGTGTCGGTCGACAGTCATTTCTTCGATGACCTCGGGGCCAACTCGCTGCTGATGGCCCAATTCTGCGCAAGGGTCAGGAAGCGGGCAGATCTGCCGTCGGTGTCGATGAAGGACATCTACCAGTACCCGACGGTCCGGGATCTGGCGACGGCGCTCGCGGACACAGCCCCTCCCCCTGGCGAGTCGCCGGTGCCGGCAGTGCCCGAGGTGGTGACACCTGCCAGCACACTGCGGTTCGTCCTCTGTGGTGTCGTGCAACTCCTGGTCTTCCTGGGGTACTCCACCGTCGCCGGATTCGTCACTGCCCGGGGATTCGAATGGGTCGCCGACGGATCGGACCCGGTCGACATCTATCTGCGGTCCGCCCTCTTCGGCAGCGCCGGCCTGCTCGCCATGTGCATATTTCCGATCGTGGCCAAATGGATCCTCATCGGCCGGTGGAATCCCACCGAGTTCCCGGTATGGGGTCTGACCTATCTGCGCTTCTGGACCGTCAAGGTTCTGATCCACGCCAACCCGATGGTCTTCTTCATCGGAAATCCCCTGTACGTGCTGTATCTGCGGGCCCTCGGCGCACGGATCGGCAAGGGCGTCACGATCCTGTCCCGCACCGTGCCGGTCTGCACCGACCTCCTGACGATCGGCGCAGGTACGGTGATCCGCAAGGAAGCGTTCTTCCTCTGCTACCGGGCACATGCCGGACGTATTCAGACCGGTCGGGTCGCGATCGGTCAGGACGTCTTCATCGGCGAGAAGACCGTACTCGACATCGACACGTCGATGGGTGACGGGTCTCAACTCGGCCACACGTCAGGGCTGTACAGCGGCCAGACGGTGCCGGCCGGTGAACGGTGGCACGGTTCACCGGCCCAGCCCACGGACGTCGACTACGTGAGGGTCGAGCCGACGGCCTGTGGCGCGCTGCGCCGGGCCGGCTACGGCCTCGTCACCGTGCTTCAGACGTTCCTCCTGTACACACCGCTGACCCTCGGCGGCGCGTACGTGGTGCTGACCGCGGTTCCGGCATTCGGCAGGATGCTGGCTCCCGGCAGGGTCGACCTGTCGGCAGCGCCGTTCTACATCGACGCGCTGGTCCTTTCTGCCGTGTTCTTCTTCGGAGCGGTCGTCGTGGGTCTGGCTGTGGTGTTCACCGTTCCACGTCTGCTGAACCTGGTGGTCAAGCCGGACAAGGTCTACCCGCTGTACGGCCTCCAGTACTCGGTGCACCGCACGATCGCTCGCATGACCAACATCAAGTTCTTCAAGTGGCTGCTCGGCGACAGTTCCTACATCGTCTACTACCTGCGCGGACTCGGATACGACTTGTCCCGGGTCGAGCAGACCGGGTCGAACTTCGGCACGGAGGTCCAGCACGAGACGCCGTATCTGAGCTCCGTCGGCAGCGGGACGATGATCGCAGACGGGCTCTCGATCGTGAATGCGGACTTCTCGAGCACGTCGTTCCGTGTGTCCCGGGCCTCGATCGGGGCACACAACTTCCTTGGCAACAACATCGCCTACCCTTCGGGGGCCAGGACGGGCGAGAACTGCCTGCTCGCCACGAAGGTGATGGTTCCGCTGGACGGCGAACTCCGTGAAGGGGTCGGGCTGCTCGGCTCGCCCTGTTTCGAGATACCCAGGTCGGTGGAGCGCGACTCGCGCTTCGACCATTTCCGGACCGAGGACGCACTGCGACGCAATCTCGCGGCGAAGAACCGCTACAACATTCGCTCGATGGTGTACTTCCTGTTCGCGCGATGGCTGTACGTGTTCGTGATCACTGCGGTCGGCCTCGCGGCCGTCGACTTCTACGGCTTTGTCGGAGCAGTGGTGATCGCCGCGTATCTGGCCTTTTCACTCGCGTTCTCCGCCCTCTACTACGTCCTGGTGGAACGCGGCATCCAAGCCTTTCGCGGGCTACGACCGCAGCTGTGTTCCATCTACGAGCCGTACTTCTGGTGGCACGAACGCCTCTGGAAGGTCCCCGACGAATACCTCGAAATCTTCAACGGCACACCCTTCAAGAACGTGATCTGGCGGCTCCTGGGGGTCCGGCTCGGCCGCAGGGTGTTCGACGACGGCTGCTATCTGACGGAACGGATGCTGACCACCATAGGCGACGACTGCATGCTCAATGCGGGGAGCAAGATCCAGTGCCACTCCCAAGAGGACGGCACCTTCAAGTCCGACTACAGCACGATCGGTGACGGATGCACCCTCGGCGTCGGCGCTCACGTGCACTACGGCGTGACGATGGGCGACGGCGCGGTGCTCGCACCTGACTCCTTCCTGATGAAGGGTGAGGAAGTCCCCGCTCGCGCCCGTTGGGGCGGGAACCCCGCGACAGAGTCGGAGAGGCCCACCGTCAACCCGCAGCAACTCGACAACACCGAGGCAACGAACGCGGTGATCACATAGCGGCCGAGGGGCTCGGCCGGCGCGTCCGGGTTCTGTCGCCGCATTCTTCGCCCGGCCAATCACTCGTCGCCCACGGGCGTCACAACGTCACAACGGGACTACGTCACAACGTCACAACGGGGACACCGTCCCGGCGTTCGGCGAGCAGCGCTGCGACATGATCGGCGCAGCGGAGGGCCGCCTCGGTCATGGCGCTTCTGGTCATCCCGGCAACATGCGGAGTGAGCAGAGCGTTGGGCAGGCCGAAGAGCGGAGACGCGAAGGCGGCGTGCTCATGCTCGAAGGTGTCGACAGCGGCGGCCGCCGGCGGATGTCGCGGGTCGCGTAGCGCGTCGGCCAGAGCCTGCTCATCGACGACCCCGCCCCGGGAAGTGTTGAGCAGGATCGACCCGGGCCGCATCAGCGCCAGTTCCGCCCGGCCGATCAGCCCTCGGGTCTGCGCGGTGAGCGGGAGGTGCAGGGACACCACGTCGCTGGTGGCCAGGAGGGCGCCGAGGGATTCCGCCCGGGGCACCGCCGCCCCTGCCGGGCGCCGCGAGAAGCCCTGGACAGCCATGCCCAGGGCGCGTGCCCGGTCTGCCAGCGCCCGGCCGATCCGGCCCCAACCGACGATGCCCAACGTCAGCTCCGAGAGCTCGACCACGGGGGCGGTCGGCGTGCTCCAGCGGCCTTGGTGCGCTGCCTCGTTGTGCGCCGGCAGGTTCCGGGTCAGAGCGAGCAGCTGGGCCAGTGCGAACTCGGCGACCGCGTTCGCATTGGAGCCCGGCGTATGGGTGACGGTGACGCCGTGGCGGGCGGCGGCGGCCAGGTCCACATGATCGGTGCCCGCCCCGGCGCGACCGACGACCCGGAGCCGGTTGGCCAGTGTCGGGCCGGTCGTCGCTGCGAGGAAGCCGGCACGCAGCGGGACACCCGCGCGGGACTTGACCGCGTGGTAACCGAGCCCGCCCCCGATGAACTCGGAGATCAGGGCCGACTCGTCGAAGGCATCGAAATCGGTGAACTCCACTCGGTCCGCCCAGACTGCCCGCGCGCTCGCCTGGTCGGTGACCCGCCGGAGGTTCAACGTGACAGCCAACCCGTGTCCGAGCAGGCGCTCCAGCTCAAGATCGAGCAACTTCCCGGGAGCCGCGTCCAGCAGCAAGATGCGCATCTGCCCCACAGCCCCCCCCTTTCCCTGTGTACGGACCTTACGAGATCCAGACACCGGCGGTGAAACGCAAGGCCCAGGCGTGCCGACGCGATGCTGCTGGGCGGCGCCGACGACGCGGCCTCCTCCGCCGCCGGTGAACCGCACGGCTCCAGGGGCGCAGGGGTGTTTCCGCCCGAGGCGAACGGCCACCGCCTTGCCCGGCCCGCCGTAGCGAGTAATGCTGATTACATGCTTACAAAGGAACAGCGCGAGAAGCTTCGCGGCTGGTTCGCCGGCCGCCTGCCGGAAGACGTCTACGAACGCCTGCTGGATGTGACGGTGGACCGCGAGGAGATCACCGTCATCGGGCGTATCCCCGCACCCCACCTTGCCGAGGACGTCTCGCCCGCCGAGAAGGAGGCGGCCGTCCAGGGACGCATCCAGGAGTTCCGGGAGCGCACCCGCGACGCGCGCATCGCCGTGGCCCGCGAGGCCGAACAGCGCTTCGACAAGAAAGTCTCATGGGGCGTGGAGTGCGACGGAACCCGCGCCTTGTTCACCCATGTCGCGGCCCCGGTCATGACCCGACTGCGGCAGAGCGAGCGCCAGGTCCTGGACACCCTGATCGCCGGCGGTGTGGCCCGCAGCCGGAGCGACGCGCTCGCCTGGTGCGTCCGTCTCGTCCAGCAGCACACGGACGACTGGCTCACGGACCTGCGCGAGTCCCTGGAACACGTACAGCGCGTCCGGGCACAGGGCCCGGACGCGGATCGTCCACCCACGGAGCCAACCGCATGACTCAACCGCCTCGCGCCAGCTCCCGTTCGGCGACCGCCCGGAAGCCGTGCGGCGGGCGGCCGGTGAGGCGCTGGACGGTGTCGGTGGTCCGGTCCTCGGCTCCCTCGGCGATGGCGCGGTCCATGCCGGCCAGCATCGTGGCGAACTCCAGCGGTATCACCGCCGCCAGGCGGTCACGCATGTCGTCGTAGGTCAGGTGGCGGTGGACCACGGGGCGGCCGGTGACCTCGGTGACGATTGCGGCGATGTCGTCGTGGCTGAGCGTCTCCGGCCCGGTCAGGACCAGGTCGGTGTTGGGCGCTTGACCGTCGGTCAGGGCGCGTACGGCGACGGCGGCGATGTCGTCGGCGTCGACGAATCCGACCCGGCCCATCCCGGCGGCGGTCCAGATGATGCCGTCGTCACGGATGCTCTCGGCGTGGGCGTGGGCGCCGGTGAAGTTCTGCATGAACCAGGAGGGGCGCAGGACCGCCCACTGGTCGAACAGGCCGGGCATGGCCTGGTGCACCGCTCCCACCGCCGGGCCCCCTTCGGTGATGGCCGAGGAGCTGAGGAGCACCGCGCGGTGCACGCCGGCGGTGCGGGCCTGTTGGAGGAAGGGCAGCATGACGGCGGCCGGGTCCGGGTCGCCGACGGGCGGGACGAGGTAGACGATGTCGGCATCGCTGAGGGCATCGCGGAAGGTGGCGGGGTCGTACCAGTCGAAGCGGACCGGTTCCGCGCCCGGGAGCGGGGCGGCGCGACGGCTGGCGGCCTTGACGCGGTGGCCGGCGGCGATCAACTGCGCGGTGGTGCGGCTGCCGGTGGCGCCGGTGGCGCCGATGACCAGGGTGGTGCCGGTGGAGGTCATCGGGCGCTGCTCCTGGTGAAGTCCATGCCGGGTTCGTAAACGGCGAGAGGGTTCCAGTAGTCGCGGTAGGAGGTGAAGCGTCCGTCCTGGACGGTCACGACGGCGATGTAGGTCATGTCGAAGGGGGCACCTGTCTCGACCATGCGGCCCACGCCTCGCATCTCGACCACGATGGTCCCGGTGTCGGTGGTCCGGTGGATCCGCAGGTCGGGGAAGTCGTGCAGGTCGATGTGGTCGGGGTAGTCGCGCATGTAGGCGGCGATGGCCTCCCGACCGTGCAGTCGCTCGGGCCAACCCGGGGGCGCGAACGGGAATTCCATGACGCCATGCTCGGCCCAGAGGCCGACCCAGGCGGCAATGTCCTCGTCCAGGAGCAGGCGCAGGCTGTGGCGGTACAGATCTGCCGGTGAGGTGGTTGCGGGCATGACGTTCTCCGTCCCGTACGATACGGACCAGCGGTCCGCTTCTATGAAAGATACGGACCGCCGGTCCGCATCGCAACCGGAGGAACCACATGTCCGAGCGCAAGCCACGCAAGGACGCGGCCCGTAACCGGGCCGCCGCCCTCGCGGCCGCCGACACACTCTTCACCCACTGCCAAAGCCCCGAAGACGTCACCATGGCCGACATCGCGGCAGCGGCCGGCGTCGGCAAGGGAACCCTCTTCCGTGCCTTCGGTGATCGCACGGGGCTGATCCGCGCACTGTACGAGGCGCGACTCGAACCGATCAGACACGCGGTCGAAGCGGGCCCGCCGCCGCTGGGGCCCGCCACCCCACCGCTGGAGCGCGTACCCGCCCTGCTGGATGCCGTCCTGTGCTTCAAGCTCGACAACCGCCACCTCGCGCTCGCCCTGGAGGGCACCGGCACGGACAGCCCCTACCGGACGGACCACTACGAGCGATGGCACACACTGCTCCGGGACTTGCTGGAGCAGATTCCGGGCCTGACCAGCAGCGACTTCACCGCACATGCGCTGCTCGCCGCCACCCGGGCCGACCTCGTCGAATACCTGGCCGGCGGGAAGCGCGTGCCCCGCGAGGACATGCGGGCAGAGCTGGCGACCTTCACCGCCACGATCCTCGGCACCCGTGCACGACGGGAACCGGCCGCCGAGGACTGATCACCGGGCCCCAACCGCCGTCGCCCCTGCCCCTGATGCGCGCACTGTGCGGTGAAGGGGCGAGATGCGATCCCGATGGGGCTCCGCCGTACTGATGGCTTTCGGATCTGATGCGGAGCCGTCGACGCCGTTGATCATCGACATGCAAACGCGCTGCGGCCCGGACACGGCGGCAACGCCCCACACAGGACGGCCTGGTACTGTCCAACGTCCCTGCAGCGCGGCTCTCGTATGGGTGAAACGCAAGTGGAGTCCTTCCAGGGACCTCCTCGTCAAGCCCCGGTTGTCAATTCCGGCCACGTTCCAACTGCAGCGCAACCGCCGTACCCTGCATCACAACAGCCCCCGCCACCGGCACTGGAACCGGCACAGGCATGGGCACAGGCACGCTCACGCATCAGGAGAGCACCATGACATCGACACCCAACGCAACGCTCAGCATCGAATCAACAACTGCGCTGCTGCAGGCAGAGCTTCCCCGGCTGGAGGAGCACCAGCAGGCACTGCAGACGGAACTCGCCACGGTGTCCGAGCGACTGGAATCGGTACGTGCCGCGCTGTCGGCACTGAGCGCACTGTCCGCCACCACCGTCCCGCAGCCCCGCGCCGGCGAGCCGGCCGCCGACGCCCACACTGCAGTGGAAATCCCGGTCGAAGCCGCTCCCGACACCACGCCGGAACCGGCACCGGCCGCCCCCGAACCTGCTTCCGTACCAGCGGATGAATCGACGTCCGAGGCGGAGAAGCAGGCCGGCCCTCGCAAGACCACTGCCACTGCCACTGCCACTGGCACTGGCACCGGGAAGGCCAGGGCCAAGAAGCCTGCCGAGACCGCGTCCAAGCGCCGCCCGGCCAAGAAGACCACCCCGACCAAGGCAGTGAAGACCAAGGAAACGAAGAGCGCAGCACCGGCCGCAGCCGCCCAGGAAACCGGTGGTCTCACCGACCAGGTCATCGCCGTCCTGGCCCGCCATGCCGACACCCCGTTGCGGGCACGGGACGTCGCCCAAGCCCTGGGCCGCGACGACACCACCGCCGGCATCAACACCGTCCGCAGCACCCTCGACCGCCTCATCGCCACTTCCCGGGCCCACCGCGCCGGGCGAGGCCTCTACCAAGCGCCCACCAACTGACCTCACTGTCCCCTTCCCAGGGGATGGCGTTCGACCGGCGACGGACAAGGGGTCGGTGATCGACGCCCGTACCAACACGGGCACCGACACCGTCCCCGTCGGCGACTTCCCCCTGGGAGTGGCGGTTCTTCCGGACAGCTCCCACGTATACGTCGCCAACGCCGGCACGAACGATGTGGCGGTGATCGACACCCGTACCAACACGGCCACCGACACCGTCCCGACAACGGCATGGCAGAGACCGCCCCAGTTCCCGGTGCATCGACCAGGTCGGGGAACCCAGTTGCTCCGTCCGAACGCCCCTGACAGGGTCTTGGCCATGCCTACCTACTCCGCGTATGACGGAACCAAGCTTGCCTATCACCTGTTTGGAAACGGCGCTCCATTGGTCTGCTTGCCCGGCGGGCCGATGCAGGCCTCCGCGTACCTGGGCGAGCTCGGTGGGCTTTCCGCACACCGGCAGTTGATCATGCTGGACCTCCGGGGCACCGGCGAGTCCGGGACACCGGAGGACGCCGCGTCCTACCGCTGCGACCACCTTGTCGAAGACGTGGACGCCCTGCGCGAGCACCTCGGTCTCGAACGGATGGACCTGCTCGCGCATTCCGGCGGCACGAACCTGGCGGCGCTGTATGTGGGCCGTCACCCGGAACGCGTCGGCAAGCTCGCCCTGATCACGCCGAGTGCCATGGCCGTCGGGCTCGCGATCACTGGAGACCTCCGGCGCGAGACGGCGCAGCTCCGCCAGGACGAGCCGTGGTTCCCGGCGGCGTTCGCGGCGTTGGAAGTGATCACTGCGGGCAAGGCGACGGACGACTCCTGGCAGGCCGTCGCACCGTTCTTCTACGGCCGCTGGGACGAGAAGGCTCAAGCCCATCACGCTGCTGAGGACGGGCAGAAGAACAAGGAGGCCGCGGCTGCCTTCGGCGCCGAAGGCGCTTTCGACCCGGACACCACCCGTGCTGCGCTCGCGCTGTTCGGGGCGCCGGTGCTCCTGCTCGCCGGAGAGGTCGATCTCAATTCTCCGCCTCCCGCGATCGCCGAGTTCACCGGGCTGTTCCCGAACGCCGAGCTCGTCATTCAGCCTGGAGCCGGACACTTCCCGTGGCTCGACGATCCCGACCGGTTCGTGGCGACCACCGCGGCGTTCCTGGGC